>QHOM01000169.1 GCA_003218785.1 Verrucomicrobiota bacterium | reverse complement strand
CTTGGCATCGCGCGAGCCGACGCGATTCTGCAGCAAGCGGAGGTGGGCGCTCATTACGAGCGCGAGATAAGCGGCGAATACGCAGTCGGTCCGAGCGTCAACGTGCCGATCCCAATCTTCAATCAAGGTCAGGCGGCGGTTGCGCGCTCTAGCGCCAAGCTGCGTCAGAGTGAGCAACGTTATCTCGCGCTCGCGGCCGATATTCGTTCCGATGTGCGCGCGGCGCGTGACAAGATGCTGCTCTCGCGACGGCAGGTTGAATATTTCAAATCTACCGCGCTGCCGACTCGCACGCGGGTGACCGAAGAATCGCAACTCGAATACAACGCGATGCAGATCGGTCCATTTCAACTCCTGCAAGCAAAGCAGGAGGAAGTAAAAACCGGCGCGGAATCTGTCGAAGCGTTGCGTGACTACTGGGTCGCGCGCGCAGAACTGGAGAAGGCGGTCGGTGGCAGTTTGAGTGGAAAGTTCATTTCACTTCAAAGGGAAGGAAAAGAATCAGGTGAATAATATGATTACACGACGAAAGTTTCTAACCAGCGCAGGCGCGCTCGCTGGCAGCGCAGCGGTTTTGCAAAGACTCGGCTCTGCCCAGGGAGTTAAAACACGTGAGCCTAACAAGCCACGCGAAACGACCGCGGCGGCGAACAGAAATAAACCGCTTATCGAGCGCGTCGATCCGAAGCCGACGCTGCCACCCGGCGAAGCGGGCAAGGATTACACGCCGGTCATTACGCCTAACAACATTTCGTTGCCGTGGAAAGTTATCGACGGCGTGAAGGTGTATCACCTCGTTGCCGAGGAAGTCGATCATGAGTTCGCGCCCGGCATGCGCGCAAAATGCTGGGGCTTCAACGGTCATGTGCATGGCCCAACGATCGAGGCAGTCGAAGGCGATCGTGTGCGGATTTACGTCACAAACAATCTTCCCGAGGCCACAAGCGTTCATTGGCACGGCATCCTGCTGCCGAACGGAATGGATGGCGTCGGCGGTCTAACACAGAAGAACATTCAGCCGGGCGAGACGTTCCGCTACGAGTTCACATTGCGTCAGCATGGGACGCACATGTACCACTCGCATAGCGATGAGATGACCCAGATGGCGCTCGGCACAATGGGCTTGTTCGTCATTCATCCGCGTCGGCCAAAAGAGCAGCGTCCTGACCGGGATTTCGCGTTCATGCTCAGCGAGTGGCGACTCGACACCGGCACATCGCGACCGAATCCGAACGAGATGACAGACTTCAACGTCTTCACTTTTAACGCGAAAATTTTCCCGGCGACGGAACCGATGGTGGCAAAGCTGGGCGATCGCGTTCGCATTCGCATCGCCAGCGTCGCGGTAATGGAACATCATCCGATTCACCTGCACGGATATCAGTTCCGAATAACCGAAACCGACGGCGGCCAAATTCCGGAGTCGGCGCAGCAGGTGGAAACAACAGTGTTGGTTGCCGTCGGCCAGTCGCGCACTTTCGAATTTGTTGCCGATCAACCCGGTGATTGGCCGATGCATTGCCACATGACCCATCATGTGATGACACAAATGGGAGACAAATTTCCGAATACGATCGGCGTGCAGCCGGGGAAATTGGACGAGAAGATCCGCGCGAGTTTGCTGCCGGGCTACATGACAATGGGAACGAATGGCATGGGCGAGATGGCAGAGATGCACATGAAGGTGCCGCGCAACAGCCTTCCGATGGTTGGAGCGCCTGGCCCATTCGATGTGATCGACATGAGCGGGCTGCTGACTTTGCTCAAAGTGCGCGAAGGGATCACGAGCTACGAAGATCCCGGCTGGTATCAGCATCCGCAGGGAACTGTCGCCACCATTGCGGCCGCAGATGATCTGCGGCGTGATAGAATCGAGGTGCCAGCCGCGCCGTCAGCGCCACAAAATCCAACGCATCATCATCGTGGCTGATTCAAATCCTATGAATATATCAATGTCTCCAATGACACAGCTCGAGAGCGGTTATTACAAACATCATTAACTAAACACTAAGAGAAATGCTGGCGCACCCGATTCTAGCAGTTTGGTTTGCCCTCGATCGCGCGTGCGGCTTAATTTTAGACTCGAAGTCAAGGCTCCGCGCGGGTTTTAAAAAAAATTCGAGTGACTGACCAGTTCCAGCACGTGATGGTGCTCACGTCGATCATCATCGGCCTCGGCATTACGCACATCCTCGTGGGCATCGGCTCGGCGATCGATCGGCTAAGCGGCCATGGGCACCGCTTGCAACTCAGTTGGGCGCACGGTGCCTGGCTGGCCGCTTTGTTCGTGTGGATGGTGTTGTTTTGGTGGTGGCAGTTCCGCCTGCTCGGTCTCTTGAACGCCTGGACCTTGGGACACTACTTTTTCATCATTCTGTACGCTGTTCTTCTCTTCCTTCTCGCCGTCATTTTGGTCCCAAGCGATTGGGCGAGCACCGACAGTCTGGACGTTTACTTCCTCTCAAAACGCTGGTGGTTCTATCCCGTGTTCCTACTGGCGAGCATCGCCGATCTCGTGGATTCATTCCTCAAGGGAGGATGGCAATATGTATTAGGGATGGGTGTGATTCCTCTGGTCTTCACAGCCGCGTCGATCCCCGTTTGCCTCGTTGGAGTTCTATCGAAAAACATCCGCGTTCATTCCTTTATGGCAGTCGTGTTCTTGCTGTGGCTGGTGATTGTAGGCTTTGAGATATACCCCAGTCTCAATTCTCGGTAGGTGGGAAGCAGTTCCCTGTCGTCTGTTTACGGTAGCGGCACCTCCCACTGCAGGCGTCCAGCTCTCTCAGTCTAACGATTCAGAAGCGAGATGCTTCGCTCACTTAGCACATTCGCAACTCTTTCCGCAATTGCATGCCTTGTTGTCGTTCATGGGGCAGTTCTTGCCGGTCTTTTTGCAATTCGGCTTGTCCGCCGCGAACGTTGCCGTGCAAATCGCTGCCGCCAGGATTGAAAACAGGATTCTTGTGTAATTTTTCATGGATTAGTTTTATCCGCGACATCGCAATGCGCTAATGAAAAATAGCGAAGAGCAATGGAAATCCAAGAAATGCAGCCCTCGGTCGTCACGGGCGTAAAACGAGAATGATCTACACCTGCCCGATGCATCCGGAGGTTGAGCAGGATCATCCCGGAGCGTGCCCGAAATGCGGAATGACTCTGGAGCCGAAGGCTATCGGGGGAGAGGAAGAAGAGCAAAGAGAGACGCGATCGTTATCACAGAAATTCTGGATCGCGCTAGGCTTGACCATCCCGGTGCTATTCATGGCAATGGGTCATGCCATTCCCGGACTAAAAATCGATTCAATCGTTCCAAAGCAAATCGGAAAATGGATCGAGTTTGCCCTGACGACACCTGTGGTCCTGTGGGCGGGCGGCTTCTTTTTCACGCGCGCATGGCACTCGATCGTTAATCGCAGCCTCAACATGTTCACGCTCATCGCTGTGGGTGTTGGCGCGGCTTATTTCTACAGCGCCATTGCCGTGATCGCGCCTGGAATTTTCCCCACTTCTTTCCGACGCCATGGAGAAGTCGAGCTTTATTTTGAAGCAGCAGCGGTGATTACGACTTTGATCTTGTTGGGGCAATTGATTGAGGCGAAAGCGCGAAGCCGCACCGGGCATGCGATCAAGGCGTTGCTAGGGCTGGCTGCGAAAACTGCGCACCGAGTTCAGGACGGTCAGGAGGAGGAAATCGCAGTGGATGAAATTCAGAAAGGCGACATCCTTCGTGTCCGACCAGGCGAGAAAGTGCCAATCGACGGTGTGATCATCGATGGGAGAAGCAACATCGACGAATCGATGATCACGGGCGAACCGATGCCGGTGAGCAAACAGGCAGGTGAGAAAGTGATCGGGGCGACGGTGAATCAGACCGGCTCGTTTTTGATGCGCGCGGAGAAAATCGGTTCGGAAACACTGCTCGCACAGATTGTCCAAATGGTGGCGGGCGCGCAGCGCACCCGCGCGCCCATTCAGAAACTCGCCGACACAGTGTCCGGTTATTTTGTTCCGGCGGTGATTGGCGTTGCGATTATTACTTTTGTTGTTTGGTCGATCATCGGACCGGCGTCGGCGACGGCTTACGCGCTGGTGAACGCTGTCTCGGTTCTAATCATTGCGTGTCCGTGTGCGCTCGGACTGGCAACACCGATGTCGATCATGGTCGGCGTCGGGCGCGCGGCGCAAGCGGGAGTGCTGGTCAAAAATGCGGAAGCCATCGAGACGGCCGAAAGAGTCACGCACCTGATCACGGACAAAACCGGTACGCTGACAGCCGGTAAGCCAGAAGTGGTCAGCCGGATCGCGGCGAACACCATAAGTGAACGTGATCTTTTGCAGATTGCAGCATCGGTGGAATCCCAGAGCGAGCACCCGCTTGCGCGGGCGATCGTCGAAGCCGCGGAAAAGGAGAAAATCGCGCTGCGCAACGTAATCGATTTTCAGTCTACCACCGGCGGCGGGGTGTCCGGCAACCTTGACGGTAAAGCAATCCTCATCGGCAAGGAAAAGTTTCTCGCAGAATCGAATGTTAGATTCCCCGAAGAGCTAACAAAAGAAGCCCACCGTTTGCAGCAAAAAGCGGAAACGACAGTCTGGCTCGCGATAAACGGAGATGCGGCTGGCGTTCTCGGTATCGCGGATCCAATCAAGCCTACAACCAGAGAGGCCGTCCGAGAGCTTCACGAAGCAGGCCTGAAGATCACCATGTGCACCGGCGACAATCGTCGAACGGCCGAGTCTGTTGCGCGCGAATTGGGCATCGACGAGTTCAAAGCCGACGTGATGCCAGATGAAAAGATCGAAATCGTCAAAAAGCTTAAATCCAAAGGTGCAATCGTGGCGATGGCGGGAGATGGGATCAACGATGCGCCTGCCCTGGCTGCCGCCGATGTCGGAATCGCGATGGGCACAGGAACCGACGTCGCGATCGAGAGCGCCGGCATCACGCTCGTGAAAGGCGATCTGATGGGAATCGTCAAAGCAATCCACGTCAGTCGCGCCGTGATGCGAAATATCCGGCAAAATTTATTTTTCGCGTTTATCTACAACGCGCTCGGCGTGCCTATTGCCGCCGGTGTGCTCTATCCGTTCTTTGGGCTCCTTCTGAGTCCGATGATCGCCGGCGCTGCCATGAGCTTCAGCTCGGTTTCTGTTATCGGGAATGCACTTCGCCT
>QHOM01000097.1 GCA_003218785.1 Verrucomicrobiota bacterium | reverse complement strand
GCTGGGCGCCGGCTTACTGCATCTCGAAGACTGCGCTCAACGGCGTGACGTCGCAGCTCGCCACGGCGCTTCCGAAATTTGCGGTGAATTCGGTTTGCCCCGGCTGGGTGCGGACGGATATGGGCGGGCGAGGCGCGACGCGGACAGTCGAAGAAGGAGCGGATACAATTGTCTGGCTCGCCACCGACGCGCCGCAAAAGGTCACTGGGAAATTTCTGCGTGATCGGAAGGAAATACCCTGGTAAAAGAGTTACAAAAGTTGCAATGTTAAAAGAGTTACAACGGAGGCCATTGTGTGGCCTTTGACTTTGTAAAGTTGTAACCCTTTTAACTTTTACTCAGAGCACTTCGTTCCATTTGCTTTGGTCTTTGAGCATGATTTCGCGTAGGAGACGAATGGGCGGCATGCCGTGGTTGAGCAGTTCATTATGAAACTTTTGCAATGAAAATTCGTCGCCTTGTTGTGCCTTGTAATCGTCGCGCAATTTCAGGATCTGCAATTTGCCCAGGGTATAGTTGAGATAGCCGGGATCGAAAGTGCCTCGCATTGCTTCCTGACGCGCGGGTTTTTCTTCGTAGTAGCAGTTCTCCTGGAAAAACTTGGTTGCCTCCTCGAGCGACATGTTCTGGGTGTGCATCTTGATCGACACACACAAGCGGCATACACGGAGTAGCGCCTCGTCGGCTTGCGCCATGCGATATTTGGCCGCGCGTTTGACATCCTCCTCGCTGGGACTCGCGCTGGTGGGGCTACCGTAGCCTTCGTCGATCATCATTTTCTCGCAGTAATGCGCCCAGCCTTCAATGAACGCATAGCTACCAAAGATTTTCTCCACTTTGGTTGCGGGCGATGCGTTCAGGTGCTGGAATTGCACATAATGGCCAGGATAAGCTTCGTGAATGGAAACGACGTCCGAAGTGTAATAATTAAAGGCGGTGAGCCATTCCTGTTTTTGTTTCTCCGGCCAGTCGTTCTCCGTGGGAGTGACGTAATAATACGCCTCCGTTGCTCGCTTCTCGAATGGACCTGGCGTGTCCATTGAGGCGAAGGAGGTGACCCTCAGATATTGCGGCGTCTCTTTCACCTTCGCGCGAACGTCCGAGGGGACGCCGACCAAATGATGGCTCATGACGTATTTTCGAATTTTGTCGAGATCCTTTCCTACATCGGGAATGAGATTCTGCGGAGTTGGATGCTCGCTCTGGATTTGCTTGAAAACTTCAATCGGCGGCTTGTTTGGATCGATTTTTTTTGCCGCGTCGGCAAAAGCTTCCTGTTCCGCCTTTAATTGCTTCATGCCGATCTCAAGAATTTTTTGCGGCGGAAGATCGACTAGTTCGGTTTGAGTAAGGAAGCGCTTGAATTTTTCTTCGCCCAGCGCGAAATCGAGCGAGGCTTTCGGAAGTTTCTCCCGTTCCAACCACGCTGCATAATCGTTGAGCGCATTTGCTGCCTTGCGATTGGCTTCCTGAAATGCGACGCGAATCTGCTCGTCCTTCAAGCCGGCAACGGCGGCAACGAGATCTTTTTTCAGAAAATCGGCGGAACCCTTTGCGATCTGAATGGCGAGCTCCACATACGGTTTGGGAAGCACCTCTTGCAGGTTTGTTCTCGCTGCGATGAGAATATTTGGGATTTGTGATTCGATCGCGACCAGGCTGCGAACACGGTCCTCAAGCGGGGCGAAATTTCTTTTGATATAAACGTTCACGTCGACTGCGCGCGCGTAGACCATGGGATTTCGCTCGAAGACCGACATGTCCTGCATTTCAAAGAGATCCTTCTTAACGGCCGCCTGGAGAATGCGCAGATCGATTGATTGCCGAGGACTCAATGTGCCCGCATCGAACTTGGTCAATCGATCGTCGAACCGCCGCAACCGGGAGAGCTCGGCATCGAGCGCCAGGCGGCTGTAATCGGTGATTTTGCCGTCATATTCGTGAAGCCCAAGAGCGGTGCCTTCCAGAGGATGGGCGGCGAGATAGGTTTTGATGTATTCTTCGGCTACTGCTTCGTACTCAACATCGGCGGTCTGCGTGGCGAAGCTGCCCCCACAAGAGAGACATAGCGCGACCAGCGCAAGGACGAACGGGAAAGCTTTCATTGTGAGAGCGGGTTTCATTCAGGGCGCAAAGTTAAGAGAACGCGTCGCACGTTGCCAAAATTCCGGAATGAGCGATGGTCGAACTGTTTGCAATCTTGGCTCGAAATATGAGACGCTTCATTACCATGCCATTGTTGGCTTGTCTGCTGCTGCTCGGCGTTCTTTCTGGCGTCCGCGCGCAAGAAGCGGAACCGGGAAAGAACGAAGAGGATAACGGTTACTCGCAAATTTCCATCTTCGCAAAAGCCATCGAATTGATCCGGCAGGATTACGTGGATGGCAACAAAACGAGCTATCACGACCTCGTCACGGCGGCGATGAAAGGCATGCTTTCGTCACTTGATCCACATAGCCAGTTTATGGACCCGAATGATTTTCGCGACATGCAAGATGACACCCGCAGCCGGTTTAATGGGCTCGGAATCGAGGTCTCGATGAAAAACGGTTTGCCTACGGTCGTTACGGCGATGGAGGACACGCCCGCGGCTAAGGCAGGCATTTTGTCGGGAGATCAGATCTTGAGAATAAACGGCGTTTCAACGGAAAGAATGGACCTACAGGATGCCATCAATGTTTTGCGCGGGCCAGCTGGGCGCAAAGTAACTCTGACGCTGCTGCGCCCCTCGACCAAGGAAATCAAAGACTACTCTTTGGAGCGCGCGGAGATCAAGGTGCAAAGCGTCAAGGGAGCGAGGTTGCTGGACGCGGAGCTAACCGGCCCATTCAGGATCGGCTATATCCGGCTGATTCAGTTCAATGAGCCGACGGCAGAAGAATTAGCAAAGGCGCTCGACGAATTGCAGAAGCAAGGTATGCAGGCGCTGATTCTCGATCTGCGGAACAACCCGGGCGGGTTATTGAATAGCGCTGTGGATGTGTGCGCTCAATTTTTGCCGCCCAACACAAAGGTAGTTTCAACGCAAGGCCGGGTTGCTTCTCAGCAACATGATTACGCGACTTCCGGGGCGAAAAAAGAGCGTTCAAATTTTCCGATCGCTCTCCTGATTAACGAAGGCAGTGCGAGCGGTGCGGAGATCGTTTCTGGAGCGCTCAAGGATCTGCATCGCGCCATCCTCGTTGGCGAGACCACCTTTGGGAAAGGTTCCGTGCAGAATGTTATGCAATTGCCGGACGGGTCCGCAGTGCGTTTTACCACGGCAAAATACTACACACCCGGCAAACAGGTCATTCAGGGAAATGGTGTAGCCCCGAATATTCGTGTCGCCATGACCCCCGAGCAGGAGCGTGCGCTCTTCGCGTTGCGTAATGCGGAAAATGTGAAACCTGAGGACGAGAGAAACATTATCAAGGCGAAAGATCCACAGATGTTGCGTGCCATCGATGCCCTGAAGGGAGTCATGATTTACGCGCAGCAGAACGCACCGAAGGCGGAAGCAGTAAAGAAATAGACCCGCGACTTCCGCTTTGGTCATTCCGCGAGCAAGGTCGAGGATCTCTACTTTGTCTGGCTCGGAATTCAGCAGTGAGAGATGTCTCGGCTCCGCTTGACATGACAGTATTGGCATTGGAAACCTCGTGCGACGAGACCGCCGTAGCGATCTTGCGCGGGCGCGACCGCCACTCCGGCTCGGAGTTGCTTGCCAGCGAAGTCGCGTCACAAATCACCGAGCATGAAAAATATGGTGGAATTGTGCCCGAGATTGCTTCACGGAATCATCTGGTGCACGCGCCGCGACTTCTGGAGCGGGTGACACGTGACGCTAAGATCGACATGTCGCACGTTGATGCATTTGCGGCGACGAGCGGACCAGGTCTGGCGAGTTCGCTCATGATTGGCGCATCGATTGCGAAAGGTTTGGCGATTGGCTTTGGCAAACCGTACCTCGCGATCAATCATCTCGAAGGACATCTGCTATCGCCATTTTTTGGCGGCGCAGATTGCGACGGCCAAATCAGGCGGAATGTTTCGCTCATTGTGAGCGGCGGACACACGATCTCGATTCGAGTGCACGGGCTTGGCAATTATCACTTGATCGGGTGCACGGTTGATGATGCCGCCGGTGAAGCGTTCGATAAGGTCGCCAAGATGCTCGGGTTCGGTTATCCCGGCGGTCCAGAAATTGAAAACCACGCGCGCGCTGGCGATCCGGATCGATTTGATTTGCCGCGCAGCATGCTTGACTCGGAGAATTTTAGTTTCAGCGGATTAAAAACCGCCGTACGATATTCACTTCCCAAATTGAAGGGCGATTTTCTTGCGGATCTCTGCGCGTCATTTCAACAGGCTGTTGTTGACGCTTTGGTGACCAAAACGATCGCAGCAGCGCAGAAATACGATGTCGATCTTGTGACGATGAGCGGTGGGGTGAGCTGCAACCATGAACTGCGGCGACAATTGGGTGACGCGTGTGCACGCGAAGGATTTGAATTCAAAAGCGCCGAGCCCTGGTTGTGCACTGACAACGCGGCGATGATCGCATTTGCCGCGTTGTTGCGTTTGCAAGCCGGATTCGAATCAAGGCTGACAGAAGAGATCGATCCCAATTTCGCGTTGGCGTGAGTCTGTAAAATCCGGGAGCACAGGCTGCAAGCCTGTTCTTTTCGGCAGCTTGCCGAAAAGCCTTTTGATAGCGCTTAATTTTTCGTGTTGCAAAACGCAAAGTGTCGTCGGCACGCTGCCGACGACTGCAGGCCAGCGGCCTGCGCTCCCCAACCAATCAATATTCGCGTTCGAGGAGATAATTTGCGAGGCAATGAAGCGGTTCGGCCTGGCCGCTGCGAAAAACCGACAAGGCATCGTGCGCCTGGCGGGTGAGCCGTCTCGCTTCGTCGCGTGATTTTTTCAGACCAATTACCGCGGGGTACGTCGCTTTCTGTGTCGCGATATCTTTGCCGGCGCTCTTTCCCAATATCTCTGAGGTTTGCGTTACATCGAGGATGTCGTCGATGACCTGAAAAGCCAGCCCGAGCCCGTGCCCAAATTGGGTGACAGCCCGCAGTTTTCTGGCGTCTGCATTGGCGCTCATTGCGCCGAGCCGCACCGAACTTTTCAATATCGCTGCTGTTTTGTTTTCATGAATAAAGCGCAATTGGTTACGTTTGACCTTCCTGCCTTCGGCTTCGAGATCGGCCACCTGACCGGCGATCAATCTTTGACTTCCAGCCGCCACTGCGATTTCACGTAATAACGTTGACATGCCGTAGCGCCGCGCCGGCTTCGCCGTCGAAACAATTTCAAAGGCGATCGTTAACAGCGCGTCCCCTGCGAGCACGGCAATGCCGTCGCCAAAAACTTTGTGGCACGTAGGACGTCCGCGCCGGTAGTCGTCGTTGTCCATGCTCGGGAGATCGTCGTGCACGAGCGAGTACGTGTGGATGCATTCGATCGCGCACGCGAGGGGAAGC
>QHOM01000096.1 GCA_003218785.1 Verrucomicrobiota bacterium | reverse complement strand
CTACTCGCGCACCTATATCTTTAACTTTGGTACGCCGTTTTATGGAGTCGGCGCGCTTGCCACCATGCACGCGTGCCCCAATCTCGACGTCTACGGAGGGATCACGCGCGGAGTGAATGTCGGCACCGAGGATAACAATGACTCCGTCTCGTTCTACGGTGGCCTTGGGCTCAATTGTTGCGACGGGAAGGTCGCCTGCGCAGCGATCACTCACATCGGCCCCGAAAATCCGCGAGACAATCACGACTACCGTTATCTCAATGACATCGTCACCACCTGGAAGATCACTAATAAGCTAACTAGCATTACCGATATTAACTTTATTTACGAAGAGTCAGTTAACGCAAAGGGATATGGCATCGCGCAGTATCTGACCTATGCAGTCAATGATTGCTGCACGATCGGCATCCGCGGCGAAGTCTGGCGTGACGCCGATGGATTCTTCGTCGCGCAGTTCGCGTCCAACAACGATTTCATACATTTCGAGCGTGGCGACGACACCGTCTTCGATCCCCGGACCACCGGTGGTGGCCGCACCACTTACGGCGCCCTCACCGCCGGGGTTATGATCAAGCCACCCAAGCCGGCGCTGATAACTGATTTAATGATTCGCCCGGAGATTCGCTACGATCGCTCTCTTAACAACACGCGACCATTCAACGATTCGTCGGACCGCGACATGCTCACCGCCGCGATGGATGTCGTCGTCACATTCTAGCGGTAAGTCACGCGAGCAGATGACTCGCGAATCGTGTCCGCTGCGCTCAGCTAGTGCAGTTTAATAACCGAGACGTGATGGACTCGTCGCCAGACCCTCGCGTTGACAGAGCAGCCCGCTCCAATCGGTGCCCGGAAAACAAACAACGCCTAAAAATCCGGTGGCAAGCATTGCAGTTGCTGACAAAGCAGGGAATTTTGCCTTATTAGTGAGAATGCTCACTTCGATTCGTGCCTGGTTGCAATTGGCTCGGCACCCTGCGGTGGTCAGGCGTGCCGTTTATATGGCCGCAGTGGTTGGCGTTATTTTGATCGCAATCAACCATGGTCCCGCCATCTGGGCTGGCCAGCTTACTTTGGGGCGCATCATCCAGATATGCCTCACGATCTTTGTTCCCTACGCTGTCTCGACTATCTCCAGCGTGGCGGCCAGAAATGATCGTCGGTAAAAGCGCTCGATGCAACGCGGCCACGCAATCGCCACGACCTATTAAACCGAGTTTGACCGTCAGGACGGGCGCGCAACCATCCATTCCTCGGTGGTGGCGATGGGCGAATTAGGTTCCCACAAGGCAGCGCGCTCGGGATGAAAGCGCGAACCGATTGGTATGGAATAATCATCTTCGTGTTCGTAATCGCGCGTTCGTTTGAGCGATTTGCGGAAGGCGAGGATCGCCGCCGAGGGCTGTCGCTCGTTTTCATAAATCCGTCCGGCAAAGGCATCAATTAGCTCATCGCGATAGCGATTATGCGCGAAGAGCGCGAAGGCGAACGGCTGTTCCCAGAACATATCGACCATGTCTTCAAGATTATCGATCCCTTTTTCGCAGAAAAGCTGGTGTCCAGTGAATGGATTGGCTTTGTCGCGCCCCTTGCCTTCAAGATACGCGCGGACAGCTGGCGCAGCGAACTCCGCTTCGCGCATCGTGGCCGAGAGACCGAAGGAAAATATCGGGTCGATGAAGCGGTGCGCATCTCCAATACAGATGAAACCTTCTCCGCAAAAGCGGCGCACCTGGTAGGAGTAGTTGGGGATGACATGGACCTTCTCGATCAGCTTCATATCAGCGACGCGCCGTCGTAGATCAGGGTTGATCGCCGGGATCGTATGGCGGAAAAATTCCTCGGGACTTTGTTTTGTTTCTACAAAGGTGGCCTTCGGTGTCACCAATCCCATGCTGACGACATCCTCGTCAATAGGAATGAACCAAGCCCAGTGGAACTTATTTTGGTAAAAGATGAGCGTATTACTTCTCGCTTCTTCACCCGAGGTTCCCGTGTCGCGGATCGCTCCGGTAACGTGCGAGAAGAAAGCGATCTGTTTGTCATAGCTACCGACGTATTTGGGGCCGGTGACGCGCTGGTTGGCGAGAAAGGTCGCCATACCCGAACAATCGAGCACGACCTCCGTTTCGATGTTCTCGCTCTTGCCGTCCGGCCAGCGAACCGTCACGCCCCGCACGGCGCCGTCATCGGCCAGGAGCGGCTTTGTTGCCGTGCCCTGCATCACGGTTGCACCGCGCGCTTCGGCTGCCTTAAGCATCATCACATCGAACTCACTGCGACGAACCTGCCATGTGCTCGCAAGCGAGAGATTCCACTCCTTGTCGCGAGCCGCAACCGGGATGTACCAGCTGTTGACGCCGGTGGTTCCGAAAACCCTGACGCCATGTTTGACCGGATGTTTCCTTCTTATCATCTCATCTCCAAAGCCGAGCCGTCGAAGCACTTGGGCAGCTTCGCCGGTCATCGATTCGCCGATGTGAAAGCGCGGGAACGCTTCCTGTTCGAGGATGATCGGCTTGATACCTTCCCGGATGAGGAACATGGCCGCCGTCGCGCCGCCCGGTCCGCCTCCGATAATAAGTACGTCAGTTTTCACCAGTTATATGCAAGAATTAAGAGAGCGAGCCAATTACACCACTTTTCATAATCTTTTCAAGAATTTTGATGGGCACAGCCGTGGCTTGCCAGGGCACGGATGATGGCCCTTCTTCCAAAAAAAAATCGGGATTCAAGTGCCGCGGGCAACAGTGTCGCGCTGGAGCTGTTGTCGATCAATCTTCCCGCTGCCGGTTCTGGGCAGCGCACCACGAAACTCAATCTCTTCTGGCACCATATAAGGAGGCAACTTCACGGCACAATGTCGCTTCAACTCTATCGCATCAAGCGAACTGCTGTTAGTCAGCGTAACTATGGCATGGATTGCGTTTCCGATTGCCTCATCGGGGATCGCCAATGCCACTGCCTCGTCGACGACTGGATGTGCTACCATGACCGCTTCGATCTCACCCAGCTCAACTCGGTAGCCGCGTGTCTTAATCATGTGGTCTTTGCGACCGACGAACAAATAATTGCCCTTCTCATCAAGGGTCACCCAATCACCGGTGCAATAGAGGTTTTCCACGCGGCCGACAGCGAATGGATCGCGGATAAAGCAGGCTGCACTTTCTTTAGGCCGTCCGTAGTAGCCTTGCATCACTATGGAGCCTCGCGCGTAGAGCAGCCCCTCCTTCCCCGGTCCGGTGACTTTTCTGCCTTCCGCGTCGATGGCGACCAAGGCAGTATTGCCGCAAGCTTTCCCAATCGGGATGGGCGCAGACTGTTCCGGAGAGAGCGGTTCTACTTCGTAGAAGGCGCATACATTCGTCTCCGTTGGCCCGTAAAGATTCGCATATCGTGGGTGAGGAAGCTTCTGCATGAGCGCGCGGAGGTGTTTGGTCGGGAAGACTTCACCGGCAAAAAGAACCAGCCGGAGCGCGCTTAAGTCGCGTTCCTCCAGTTTCCCCCGCGATTGCAAAAGCGTCAGTACCATCGGGACGGAATACCAAACCGTGATTCGCTGATCCTGAATAAAGGATGAGAGTTCCACCGGATAAACTGCAAGTCCTTCAGGCACGAGCGAGATCGCCGCGCCGGCCTTGACCGCCACGAAGATGTCGAAAACCGAGAGGTCGAAGTTAAACGGCGCGTGATTCGAGAGACGATCCTGCGCCGTGATGCCAAACGTGTCGAATCCCCAGTTGACAAAGGTCAGGGCATTGAGGTGCGAAAGCATAACTCCCTTGGGAGTTCCAGTGGACCCCGAAGTAAAGAGAATGTAGGCGAGATCGTGGTCGATGACCTTAACGGAAGGCGGCGCAACTGACTGGCTCGGCAGCGAATCAGAAAAACTGAAAGCTGGCCGCGCCGGTGCGACATCGGGCAGTCTATCGACAAAGAAAATCGCCGCCATCGGCCACTCCTCATTGAATGCGCTGCCGAGTTTTTCGGATAGCGCACAGTTCGTAATCAACACGCGAAAGCCGCATTGCCGAGCAATTTCCATAAGGCGCCGTTCAGGCGCGTTGGCATCGACCGGAACGTAACACGCTCCGGTTTTGAGAACTCCAAATATGCTGACGATGGCAGCTGGCGACTTGTGAAGATAAATTCCTATCCGATCACCTGGAATCACGCCGCTCTCAATCAATGCATGCGCCAGTTGGTTACTGCGTGATTCAAGTTCGCGATACGTGATGGCCTCATCCAGAAGGCGCACCGCTTCGGCGTCCGGACGGCACGCAGCGCTTTCGACCAGGAGCTGATGCAATGCGTAGGACATCGGCGGCAAAGACCTAGATAGCTGTGAGGACCACTTTCTGAATTTTCGGTTGGCCCGGCGCTTGCCAGAACAGCGCGAAGGTTCCTTTAGAGACTATCGAGAAGAGCGGGCCGTTATCCTCGCAGCCGTAACCGAGCGCGTCGCGTACCGCCATCGAACGGGTCAATTCATGGCATCTAGTAGGTATCATTGGTCAATAGCAAACAAACCTAGGTTCACGCTGTTTACAACGTCATCCCCCGACATTTCACGTCTTCAAAGGGAAAAAAGTTTCCCGGTAGCAAAACGCTCAAGTACCGCGACAGGCAACACTAAACGAGCCCATCAAGCAAGATAAAACGAGGGAGGGATTGGAGACCAGTTTTGTCTTGGCAAGGCCCGGTCCGCGCTTTCTTGATCCAGATTCCAAAGGCGGATATCCCTGGCTCTCTTTTTATTGAACCCAGAGTGTTTATGATTATTGGCGCTGATTGACCCCTTGACATTCGATGTGGAATTTCTAGAATGGCAGATTCAACGCTAAGAATCCCCGGACGGTGTTGCACGCCGGCACCGGCGCATCTGATTGAAACCATGAATCACGAAACTAGCCACGACGTTATTGTAATTGGAGGTGGACCAGCGGGCTCGACCGCGGCAACCTTGCTCGCGCGCGCGGGTCGCAATGTTCTTTTACTCGAACGGGAGAAATTTCCTCGGGAGCATGTAGGTGAATCGCTCTTGCCTTTTTGCTACACGCTTTTCAAGGACCTCGGCGTGGTTGACGAAATGAAGAAGAGTTTCGTTCGGAAGCCGGGTGTCCGCTTTATCGATAGAGACGGCCGCACTTCGACCACTTGGTGTTTTGATCACGTTATCAAGGACGAGACCTATCTTTCATTTCAGGTGATCCGCGGCGACTTCGACCACATGCTTTTGAAAAATGCCGCAAAAAACGGTGCCGAGGTGCGCGAGGAAACATCGGTCATCGAAGCGGACGTTACCAGTGTGAGCGACAGGGTTACGGTGAAGAGCTTGGATTTGAACAGCCAAAAGGCTCTCCATCGCGCGCGATTTCTCGTCGACGCAAGCGGGCGCGATGCTTTCATTGGCGCAAAGAATGGCTGGCGCAAGCCACGTGAGGAGCTTGATCGGACCGCGATCTGGTCGCACTGGGGCGGTGTCAAGCTTCGCGGCGGACTCGAAGAAGGACTCTCGATCATCATCTACATGGGAGACGAGCAACGGAAGCTGAAGGAGAGCGGCTCGACCGATTGGAAGTATGACCTTTGCATGCAGGAATTGATGAACTCCAAGTTCGTTCGCGAGCTATTGGAGGGTAGCTCGATGGTCCTCCCAATGATGATCAACGGAAACTATTCCTACGAAGTCAAAAACCACTTCGGCTCCAACTACGCCATGGTGGGAGACGCGCGTGGATTCATTGACCCGATTTTTTCTAGCGGCGTGTTTCTTTCAATGAAGAGCGCTTTCCTCGTTGCTCCAGCCGTGGATAAACAGCTTACCGAAGGACTCAACGGCGGAAATGAGATGCTGACCACCGCTTACAAGCAGATCACAGGTGCCTACAACTTTGTGCATCAGATGATTCGTCTCTTCTACAACCCGCATGCCGTGACCTGGGCACAGGCTGGCGCAGATGGCGTGGCCCACAAGTCGGCCGAGAATGCGATGGCGGCCGGCCATTACATGCTGTCGGGAGATTTCTTTGAAAACTATCAAAAGTATCAGGCATTTTTCGAAACTCTTCAAGATCCAAAGCAGTTTCAGAGATACCAGAAGTTCGTAATCGATCGTAAAGATTTCGTTCAACCCACTTGCCACGGGCGTTGGGAGGATGTTTTCCGCGATATGGTCGATCGCGACCGCGAGCGCAACAAAGCTCTTACCGCGCAGCGCGTCTAAAATCTCACGCCCAAGGTTGCCGACGTACTGCTGAGCAGACACGTCTCCAACCTCGTTTTGCCAAGTGATGATCGTCGGCCGTTGGGAGGGGGACCTCCCGAACGTTTGTAGTCTAGGCTATGGGCTCAGTAAGGACTAGAGTTGCAGCCGCCGGGAATCGCACCCGCACACGAGTGAAGAACGTCTGGCTTGGGCGCGGGACAGCGTGGACGCGGGACGCGGGCAATGACAAGGGGCGGATCGAAATCATGACCGCTTGATCAATTAGCGGGCTTAAATCTCCCTTACTGCTGCATGACCGGGAGGACGGGGGGTTCGGTCGGAAAAATCGAGGCACGGCCCATTCCGCAACTGGTCGCCTGGAACTCGGGCCGATCCATCACAAGTTTTTTGTATCTCTTGAAGAGCCGCTTGTCCTGAAGCATATCCAAGAATTCGGTGTATTCTTTGTGCCGCTCGAAGAAATCGCCAGCGAGCAAATAATGGCCCAGCGCCATCATGTCTTCGTAATGCTGGTGGTCCCCCAAAACCGGTGCGGCATATCCGGCCTGCGCAAGATTGATCGCGTCGGGATTGTAGAAATACATAATGGATTTGTTTACGAACTTGTAGGCGCCATTGATCTGCTCGTAGGCGCGGTCCATTTCTGCCGCTCCCTGCTCCTCTCCCTGGGTGAAGCGCACATGGAGCGCATCGCTTACCATGCGGGCCCCATTTATCGAAAGATACACGCCGCTGGCAAAAATCGGATCGATGAAGGTTGAGGCGTCGCCAATCAGCGCGAAGTTCTGTCCGTGTTTCCTATCCGAGTTGATAAAATATGAGAAATTGCCATTGATCATCAGCGGCAGGACGATTCGCGCGCCATCGAGGACGTTTCTCAGGAATTGCGACTCCATAAGCTCCTGTTTGTAGAGCGCCATCTGCCACTGCTTCCCGTGGGCGGGTAGCAACTTCTCCTTCTGCCCGCGAATGTAGGCGGCATTCAGGACCACCCCGACGCTGAGGCGACCTTCCTGGATGGGGATGACCCAAAGCCACCCTTGTTTGTCGCCACCGAGGTAAAGAATCTGTAAGAGCCCTTCGCTAATCCCGCCTAGCTGGTTGCCGCCCATCCAATGGGTGCTGAGTGCCGTACGGTCGAGTTGGGGGTGCGGTTTCTTCCAGCCGTTGCGGTTGGCCATGAACGTGTCCCGGCCACTGGCATCCAACAGGAATCGGCCGCGGTACTTGATCGTCGTGCCGTCAGCCTTGACTGCAGTGACTTCGACACGATCAGGCTCATCAAGATCGACCGCTGTTACCTTGGTTTCTTCCTCAACCTCGGCTCCATGCTTGCGCGCATTCTTTAGCAACATGTCATCAAAAATGTTTCGGGGCACGTGAAACGAAAGAAAATCCGGACCGTGCAGCACATGGGCGAAGCACCACGTGGTGGAGTGATTGCCGTCGGCGTCCAGAAAGCGAACGCCCGGCTTGCGAACGTACATTTTCTTCATCTGGTCGAGGACCCCGAGACGTTCGAAGAGCGAATAACAAAACGGCAGCAGCGATTCGCCAACGTGATCTCGAGGGAACTTTGCCTTTTCCAAAACCAGCACCGAATGCCGGTCCATCGCGAGTAACGTTGCCGCGGTCGAACCCGCTGGTCCGCCGCCGATAATAATCACGTCGTATTGTCTTGAAGGCATAGCGCCATCTTTTTTATGGAAAACTTTTTTTCTACAAGATTCGGATCGAAAAGCAAGCATTTTCGAATTCCTCCCACGCGAAGTCTCGTCGCCAAACCGGGTTGGCATGAATCATCCTCCAAAAATGCCAGATACTGTGGTTGCTGGATTAAATACACTACGCTAAGATTTTGCTAACGTGGACCGGGAGGCGCTAATCTTTCTTCACATTCCTAAGACAGCAGGAACGACTCTCAACCGGATCATCGAATGGCAGTACAACCCGGTTTCTATTTTCACGATCGATCCCCATGGAATTCGCGCCACCCCCGGCCGATTGGAGAGGCTCCTCGAGCAACGCCGCCACCGGTTGCAGGTAGTGCGCGGGCATATGGTCGACGGCATTCGTAAATTTCCCCCGCAAGGCGTTCGCTTGACCGCTCTCCCCCTCGCCTGTAGAATCGCGACTTTACTGCGTCTCCCGTGTGACGCCCGCGGCCCATGGCAGCGGCCTTGCCGAAGCTAGTCGGGAGCGGGACAAGCGATACAGAGGCCGACTGAGAACTCAACGCGATGTGATCGAGAACGATCGCAAGGGCGTTTTCAACCACGAGGCCTGGAAAAAATGCGGCGACTTCGGCATCCAGGGCTTGCTTGTCCCGACCGAGTACGGCGGGCTCGGGACCGATCCACTCACTGCCGTGGCAGCCCTCGAGCGCCTCGGATACGCCTGCAAGGACAACGGCCTGCTCTTCTCGATAAACGCCCACATGTGGACGGCGATCATTCCGCTCGTCTACAACGGTTCCGAGGCGCAAAAGAAAAAATACCTGCCCGGCCTTTCTAACGGCACGCTCATCGGCGGCAACGCAATGAGCGAACCAAATAGCGGCTCGGACGCATTCAGCCTCGCCACGACCGCCGTCAAGAAAGACTCTACGTACGTTCTCAACGGCAGCAAAGTCTTCGTCACCAACGGTCCCGTTGCGGATCTGCTCGTCGTGTTTGCCACGGTAGACAAAACGCGCGGGCCGGATGGAATCAGCGCCTTCCTCGTCGAGAAAGATTCGCCGGGGATGAACGTCGCGCGCAAGCTCGAGAAGATGGGTGTGCGCACGTCGCCGATGGCCGAAGTGTTTTTCGAAAACTGCGAGGTGCCGGAAGAAAACTTGCTCGGCAAAGAAGGTGGGGGAGCTTTTCTGTTCACGCGGTCGATGACTTGGGAACGCGGTTGCATCCTGGCAAGTGCGGTCGGGTCGATGCAACGCTTGTTGGAGACGTGCATCCGTTATGCGAACGAGCGCAAACAAGGGGGCCAGTCGATCGGCAAATTCCAGCTAGTAGCCAGCAAAATCGTCGATATGAAGCTGCGCGTCGAGAGTTGCCGAAACATGCTTTACCATTACGCGTGGTTGAGCGGCCACCGCAAGAGCGTGTATCTGGAGGCCGCGATGACCAAGCTGCACATCAGCGACTGCTGGGTGAAATGCTGCGAGGACGCGATCCAGATCCACGGCGGCTACGGCTACATGACCGAGTACGAGGTCGAGCGGGAATTGCGCGACGCCATCGGCAGCAAGCTCTACTCGGGCACGAGCGAAATCCAGCGCAACATCATCGCCTCAATGCTGGGTCTGTGAGCGAATCCCAAGTCGGTCGATGAAGATCCTGGTTCCGTTCAAGAGCGTGCCCGACCCCAACGACGCCACCGTTGTGGGCGCAGCGGCTTCGACGCCCAAGTCGGTGATCAACCCATTCGACGAAATCGCCATCGAGGAAGCGTTGCGGATTCGCGAACGCGGCGAAGCCGCCGAGATCGTGGGCATCACGATCGGGGCGCCTACGGTCGACGAACAAATCCGCGCCGCGCTGGCGATGGGCGTCGATCGTGCCATTCGCATCGATGATTCCCGTGCGCTCGATCCGTACGCGGTGGCGCGCATTCTCCGTGTGCTGATCG
>QHOM01000095.1 GCA_003218785.1 Verrucomicrobiota bacterium | reverse complement strand
ATCATGGCCTCGTTCAATCTTCGCTGCAGTTCAGACAGGTCTGCTTCCCGCACTGGACTGCTCGTCGCCGTCGCTTCCAGAAATTCCCTGTCGTTTTGAATGCTCGCATCCACGTCATCCAGGCTCAGTTGAAAACGCCGGCCGCGCTTCTTGAGAAAATTCAGCGTCATATTCACCGCGATGGAATGGATCCACGTGTAAAAGGACGATTTGCCACGAAAACCGCGGATCGCTTTGTAGGCTTTGGAAAAAATATCCTGCAAAAGATCATTCGTGTCCTCGTGATTGGACGTCATGTTGTAAACCAAGCCGTAAAGGCGCGGCGTGTATTTGATAACGAGGTGATCGAACGCGCTGGCATCGCCTGATTGCGTACGCCTTACCAACTCCTGGTCTTCGGTTCTCGGCTTGTCCATTGCCCGATGCGTAGATTTAGCACGAGCGCCGAGACCGGACGATAACAAATCGGAAATCCGCCGAGCCGGTAACGCAACCGAGGGGTTCATTTTTCTTCAACGGCGCGATCGATCAACGCCGGTCGCGGATTGAAAGCAGCCAAAGCAAGTTGCCCAACGCCGCGATAAATGCTGCCACGTAAGTGAGCGCGGCCGCGTTCAGCACGTTGTTCACACCGGCAACTTCGCGACCCGCCTGCACGATTCCCATTTGCTGCAAAATGATTTTTGCGCGCCGCGAGGCGTCGAACTCCACCGGCAGTGTGATCAATTGGAAGACCAGTAGAATCAGATAACAATAAATGCCGAGCGTAATCAGACCGGTGAGGTGAAAAAACAGCCCGCCGATAATCACAAAGGGCAGCATTTGCGATGCGATCATTGTCACCGGCACAATCGCCATGCGCGCCTTGAGCGGCGCGTAAGCTTTGGCGTGTTGAATAGCGTGACCGGTCTCATGCGCGGCGATGCCGAGTGCTGCGACCGAGGGCGTATGATAAACATTGCTCGAAAGGCAAAGCTTTTTGCTGGTCGGGTCGTAATGATCACCGAGAAAATCGTTCGTCTCGACAACATCCACATCGTGAATTTGTGCCGCCTGTAGGATTTCGCGGGCGCACTCGGCGCCGGTAATGTTTGAGCTGGCCCGCACCTCGCCCCATTTTCGGAACGCGCTGCTCACCCGAATCTGCGCCCAAATCCCAATGATCAACGGCACACCTATATAAAGCAGCCAACTGGAACCGCCGAAACCGTAAGGATAAAACATACTTGCCCCAATTTAATGCTTCCAAGCCAATTGTCACTTTACCGCTGGAACAATTAGACGCGTAATAATGCACTTCGTTCAAGGAGCGGCCGTTTCTCAACCGCCTATTTTGGTAGGGACATCGCGCTGCGATGTCCGGTCGGCGCAGCGCGCCGACCCTACTAATTACCGCTAAATCTCCAACTGCTTCGGAAACCGCGACAGAATTCTGCAACCGGTTTTCGTAACCAAAATCACGTCTTCCAAACGCGTGCCGCCTAATCCGGGATAGTACAATCCGGGCTCAACCGTTAGTACTTGTCGATCTTTCAGCGTGACTTTTTGCAACCGCGGATGCTCGTGGATCTCGAGCCCAAGCCCATGGCCTGTCCCATGAAAGAATCCAACTCGCCGGCCTTTGCGCACCTCCGTCGGAAAACCACGCTCTGCGAAGAATTCCTGAATTGCTTTATGAATCGTCATCCCATCGATTCCCGCCTTGATCTTCTTCAAAGCAAGCGCTTGCCCGGCTTTCACTGTCTCCCAAAGTCTTCGCTGCGCTTGGCTCGCGCGCCCGCGCAGCACGGTGCGAGTCATGTCACCGAAGTACCCGGTCTTCGCGTCGCGGGGAAAAACGTCAAGAATGATCAGCGAGTTCGCGTAGAGCGGACCAAAGCCGCGCTCGTGCGGATCGCACCCCTGATCGCCGCCGGCAACAATTGTTCCAGTCGGGATTCCACCGGCGCGCAAGATTGCCGAATCGATTTCGGCGCGCAGCACTTCGGAGGTCAGCGTTTTGGCGCGCCAGCGTAATCGCTTTCCAGCACCAGGCTTGGATCTTTTCAAAATCTCGACCGCACGTTTGAGGCCTTCTTCGGTAATTCGCAGGGCGTGGCTCATCATCTCGATTTCCTTGTTCGATTTCGCTTCGCGTTCCGGCCAGAAAAGTCCGTTCGTCGCACAAACACGGATTTTATTCGTGGCGAGTTCCTCGGCGTAGCGAAGCGGAAAATTGGCCGGAACGACTGTCGATTTTACACCGCGTTTTCGCAGAAAATGGGCGAGCACTTTCTCATAGGGTGGCGTCTTCTTTGATTTTCCCTGCACTTCGCGCTCGAGCTCGCTGAACATGACAAATTCGTCTGCATTCGCCTGCTTGCGGCCTCGATCGATTTCCAAATCGCTTAAGACGAGCGTGCGCTTGCCGTTCCGTTCCAAGAAAATAAATGGATCGGGCGCCCAGAACTTTGTCGCGTACAGCATATCTGGATCCGTGTCGCTTGCGGCAACAATCAGGCGCGTTTTCGGATTTCGGATTTTCATCTAGCTCCTTCGCACCTCGAGTTGTTTTCGCAAGATCCAATGGAGCAGTGTGAGTAATCCAAGTGTCGATATAATCAGAACAGTCGTGTTGAAAGCAAACACGCCGACCTTAATCCCGAAATAACGTTTCTGTGCGCCAAAGAAGACATTCGGCCGATTGCCGCGACGATAATCGCTTTGCTCCATCTCGGCGTTTGAGATCAGATCGGAGACCTTCTGATTAACATAAATTTGCTCGGCTGTAATCTGGCCAGTCGCGTTCTTGAAAAGCGCACGGTCGAATGGCCGCTTGCGATCTAGAATCTGATCAACCAACCCGAGATAATGATCCAGCGCGTGGGGGGATTTTGCCTCTAGCCCGGAAAGCAAAGCGAGCGTTTCCTTCAGATCCTCCAGCCGCCTACGGTCTATGGGAGTCTGGTCACGCTTCGCCACAATGCGGTCGATTTCACGCTGCGTTCGGTCCTGCCGCTGCGTCAATGGATTGAGCTTGGCTTGCGCGACAATCATCTCTTCGTACGACCAGCGCATGGCGATGAATTGACAGACAAATGGCACCTCAAGCTTGCTCCCCATTTTCTTTTCCTGCTCTTTGCTGGGATGCTCAGTGAACCAATGCCAGAGCGCGTAGAGGAGAGCGAGGTTCCGGTTCATGTCCTCGTATTTGATGAGCGCCCCACCCATGATGATCTGCGGAATCAACACCAGCGGGACGATGTTGGCCGCCGTTTTCGGATCGGCGACGAGCGAAGAGATAAGCAGACCAAGCGACACGCCGCCCATTGCCGTCATGAGCATGATTCCCAGGTAAATCCAAAACATCCCGCGGATTTGCAGGACGTAATTACCGATCAAGACAAAGAGGACGCATTGAATCAGCGCAAACACGCCAAGGGTGAGCGTTTTCGAAATCACGTAGTATGACAGGCGAACGCTCACATTGCGTTCGCGTTGCAGCACGGCTCGGTCGCGGATGATATCGTCGGCGCTGTTGGTCAGCCCAAGAAACATCGCGACGATCAGGCCGAGGAATAAAAATGTCGGGATGTGATAAGCGGACGCGAAATCGTATTCGCCACTTTCTGAATAGCGCAGGATGGTCGCGATGAGCAGCGCCAGCACAGGCGAAACACCGATCGTGATGACGAGGTTGGCGCGATTGCGCAGTTTGCTTATGAACGCGCGACGCAAAAGCGTGCGAAATTGCGTCCATTCGTCGTGCCACCGGAGTGGCAGGCGCTTCTTCTCAACTGGGGCGACGGGAAGCGGCGCGGCCGCTTCTTTGCGCAGCGAAACTTGTTTGACATCCTGGATCAACCGGAACGCCTCGTACTTGTCGCGCCAGAATTCGGGGGAGTAACGGCGAGCCGCGACCAGCTGCCCGCGACTGTTTTCCTCGTAAATAACGTCACCGCTTAGATCGCGCAGCGGTGTCTCAAGCACGTCAAAAATGAACTCGGGACGTGTTGTTCCACAGGATGGACACGCACCCAGTTCGGCGCCGAATTGATGCTGGTGTTCCGCTTCGGCAAAATAGCGAAGCATGTCTGAAGGTGTTCCAAAGAAAACGAGCCGTCCCCCCTTATCGAGCAGGATCGCTTTATGGAACATCTGGAAGATCTTCGAACTTGGCTGGTGAATAGTGACAATGATGATCTTGTTGTGCGCCATCCCCCGGATGATCTCCATGACATGCTCGGAATCCTTTGAGGAAAGGCCCGACGTTGGTTCGTCGAAAAGATAAACGTCCGACATGCCGATCATATCGAGCCCGATGTTGAGGCGTTTACGCTCGCCCCCGCTCAGGAGCTTCTTCTCTGGGCTGCCGACCACGGCATCGCGGCGCTCGCCCAAACCAAGCTCGATTAGTTTTGCGTCCAGCCGTCGAGTGCGATCACGCCGTGAGAGATGCGGCGAACGGATCGAAGCCGCAAACAACAGATTTTCGCCGATCGTGAGGTGCTCATCGAAGGCGTCTTCCTGCGGCATATAACTGAGGTAGCGCTTGAGCACATCGAGGTTCGGATAAAGCGATTGTCCGTTCAGGATGACCTCGCCGCTGGTAGGCTGAAGTTGTCCCGCCAGCACTTTTAAGAGCGTGCTTTTTCCCGAACCGCTCGCGCCCATCACGCAAACGAGCTCGCCACGAGTAACGCCAAAGGAAATTCCTTCGAGCCCGACCTCCCCGTTGCTAAACCGATGCGTGACCTCGTTCACTTCGAGGGTGCGAATGATATTGCGCTCTTCCTCGATGATACGCTCCGTGAAGTTGCACCGGAGAAATTGCCCGATGTCGATTCGAATGGTATCGCCGTCTTTGAGCGGAGCAGTCGTGCGCACGGAAGTGTCACCCACAAGGATCGGACGGTCGGCTTCAATTACCTCCAAGAGGCCCACTCGCTGGTCGTAATCGCAAAAAATCTTCAGCAACACGTCGCCGCTCGTACCCGGGGAAAGCAGAATATCGCCCGCTTCCAGCCGGCTTGGGTCATTCGAAACTAAATATTCGGATTTGGACGCCTTAAGTTGAAACCGGCCACCTAATGCGCGAGCCCGCCGGCGCAGATCCATCAAATCCATCTCGCTGTCGTTGTGGAAAATGATCTTATCTTCCAAGGTCGCCCCGACCTGCGTGCCGGCCTTTAATTTCAGTCCATTGAGCTCAGCATCGACGTCGCGCAACGCTTTCACGCGCACCTTCAACCCGAAAGTGACCCGGAGCGAGCTTTCGCGCGTTCGGGAGCGCTCCAGCTCCACTTCATCAGAGTCTTTATTGACGCGGATGAAAATCTGCGGAAGCGAAACATTCTTTTTGGCGTTGAAATATTGCGCCAGCTCTTGATAGCTGAGCACCTGATCGCCTATCAGAATGCGCTGGCCGGGATAAATTCGGCAGAATCCGCCGCGTACCAGTGGTCTCCCGCGCACCGACACGTTCTGGCCGCTATAATTTTTCAGCAATATGAGGTCGTGATAGCGGAAGGCCATCAGGCGATCGCTACTGGTGAGACTCTTCAAGGTCACATCCGCCTTCCCGTCCGTGCCGAAAGCGAGCGATTCGAGCGGTGACGCGCCGTGCTGGTAAATCGACGGATCCGAATCCTCCGACGCGTTGAGTTGGTAAACGATGTCGATCGCTTGCGCCGCCATGCCGAGCTGCGACATGAAGGAATAGAACGCGACGACCTGCTCCTTCTTCAAACCAGCTTGGGAGATCAGGTCGTAAAGTTGAACGCCGAGCATGATCTTGCGCTCCGTGCTCAGTTGCGCGCCGAGTTTTTGCCCCATGGCGGCGAGGTCCTGCTGCTCGTAAAGCGCCTGC
Source organism: Verrucomicrobiota bacterium (assembly GCA_003218785.1). Classification (GTDB taxonomy): domain Bacteria; phylum Verrucomicrobiota; class Verrucomicrobiia; order Chthoniobacterales; family UBA10450; genus Udaeobacter. The sequence goes on along the minus strand of QHOM01000095.1, from coordinate 2,865 downwards.
CGGAACAACTGTCGCAGCTCGGAGTAAACAGCCTCCGGATAATCGTAACGTAGAAAACCGAGGCTCGAGTCGATCTCTTCCTCGAGCAAAACACCATCGGCTTTGGTGAAACTCGCCAGCACTTGAATCAACAATGGCAGCAGGTTCGGCCCTTCCGAGACGCTGCGAGGCTTGCGCAACGCCCGGCGCACCCAACGGCGGCCGGTCCGTCGCACCCGGTAGGCAAACGGGGTCACCCGTTGCACGGCCCGGTCGATTTTATCCGCCACTGATGTGACCAACTCTGTCATGTCGATATTTGGATTGGAATTTTACCGAAATCGACGAGCGACGCAATGTGCGGCTACGATATACAGACGAACCCACGAACAGCCCACTTCAGATCGTCAATCGCCATCAGCAAATACCAACCATAACCCGAGAAGAGTCTGCGCCATTTTGCATTGCCAGTCGTTCATGTTAACGTTTTTACGTTCTTAAGATTCCGCTTCGTTTATGGCTCAATCCGATCGCAACTCGCAAAAGGAGAATAAATCCCGCGGGAGCGAACCCAATTTTAACTGGCGCGGGGTCATTCTCATCGCGATCGCCTTTGGGTTTATTGCGCTCGCAATGCTCTTTTACCGGGGAGGAATGCAGCCGGTCGAGGACGTCCCCTACAACCGTTTTCTCGAGCTGCTGGAGAACAAGCAGATCGTCACCGATAAAAATTCTCCGCTCCAGCTTGTCGTCGAAGATGGCCGGCCGACGCAAACCCTGCGCGGCGCGTATATCCGCCAGGGAGTGGGTTCTTCCCCCGCCCAGCAGGTCCCGTTTCGAACCACGGTCTATTTGAATTTCACAAATAATTTGCAGGAAAAGCTCGCTGCAGCCGGAATTCAACCGGCCATCAAGACTGAGTCAAATGTGCTTGCGCAAACCGTAGTCGGTTTCCTGCCCATCGCTCTTTTCCTGTTGGTGCTTTACTTTTTGTTCCGCCAGCAAATCCGCATGGCAGGGAAAGGCGCGCTCAATTTCGGGAAATCGAAAGCCCGCATGCTCGCTCGAGACAAAAACAAGATCACATTTCGCGATGTCGCCGGAGTCGAGGAAGCAAAAGACGAAGTGCAAGAACTCGTCGAGTTTTTGCGTGACCCGAAAAAATTTCAGAAGCTCGGCGGCCGCATTCCAAAGGGCGTTCTCATGGTTGGGCCCCCCGGCACGGGCAAAACGTTGCTGGCGCGCGCCATCGCAGGCGAAGCGGATGTCCCGTTCTTTTCGATCAGCGGCTCGGATTTTGTCGAGATGTTTGTCGGCGTGGGTGCGTCGCGTGTCCGCGACATGTTCGAGCAAGGAAAGAAATCCGCGCCCTGTATCATTTTTATCGATGAGATTGACGCGGTCGGGCGCCATCGCGGCCACGGCGTAGGCGGTGGCCACGACGAGCGCGAGCAAACGTTGAATGCATTGCTGGTCGAGATGGACGGCTTCGATACACAGGAGGGCGTGATCATTATCGCGGCCACGAACCGCCCTGATGTTCTCGATCCGGCGTTGCTGCGACCGGGACGTTTCGATCGCCAAATCACCGTAAATTTGCCCGACGTGAAAGGGCGCGAGGAAATTCTGCGCGTCCATGCGAAGAAAGTGAAACTCGCAGAAGGCGTCGATCTTGCGGTGGTCGCGCGCGGCACGCCCGGTTATTCCGGCGCCGAACTTGCGAACGTGATCAACGAAGCGGCATTGCTCGCTGCGCGACGCGGACTAAAAGGAATTACGCTGGCCGAACTGGAAGAAGCACGCGATAAAGTTCGCTGGGGCAAGGAGCGCCGAAGCCTTGCGCTCAGCGAAAAAGAAAAGCAGAACACCGCTTACCACGAAGCGGGTCACGCGCTCTTGCTTGAACTTCTTCCGCACACCGAGCCGCTCCACAAGGTCACCATCATCCCGCGCGGGCCGTCGCTTGGATCGACCATGTGGTTGCCGGAGGAAGATAAATACACCAATCGCAAAAACGAGTTGCTCGCCGGTCTCGCCGTAAGCATGGGCGGCCGCGTTGCGGAGGAAATCATCTTCGGCGACATCACAAACGGCGCGCGTGGCGACATCAAAATGGCTACGGCGATTGCGCGCCGAATGGTTTGCGAATGGGGCATGAGCGAGAAAATGGGCATGGTCGAGTATGGCGAGCACGAAGATTATGTTTTTCTTGGTCGCGACATTTCTCGGGCGCGCGATTACAGCGAAGCGACTGCTGAGCAAATCGATCAGGAAGTAAAAAAACTACTGGATGACGCGTATCAGCTGGCCAAGACAACGCTCATTGCGAATCGCGACACGCTCGAGACAATCGCAAAGGCACTGCTGGAATTTGAAACGCTCGACGGCGCACAACTTAAAGAGATCGTCGAGCACGGCCGCCTGATTAATCCACCGCCAGGCGTTTCCCCGCCGCCCGGAAAAAAAATGCCAGCGGAAAAACCGCCGAAGCAAGTCGTAGCCGCGCCCGACGTTACGCCGCCGCTCCCCGGCGCCCTCGGCGGTGCGCCAGCGTAAATTTGTCCGGCGCGCATACGCGCCTAGCGCTCGCAAGTTTTAGTCGAGCGGGCTTTTGACGCCGATTTCCAGGTTTGTTCAGCACGTGCGTGTAGATCATCGTCGTGCTCACGTCTTTGTGACCGAGAAGTTCCTGCACTGTGCGGATGTCGTAACCACGTTGCAGCAAGTGAGTAGCGAAGGAGTGACGCAGACTGTGACAGTTGGCCCGTTTTACTATTCCAGATGCGTGGACCGCTTTCTTGAGAGCGCTCTGCAATATTCCCTCGGCGATGTGATGTCGCTGTCTATTGCCGCTGCGCGGATCGAACGAGATCCGTGAAGAGGGAA
>QHOM01000094.1 GCA_003218785.1 Verrucomicrobiota bacterium | reverse complement strand
CAGTATAGCAAAACAAAAAATTGGCTGCCCGCGAATGACGCGAATTAACGCGAATGGAATTATATCCACCTGCCTTTATATTCGCGTCTATTCGCGTGATTCGCGGGCAAATCTTCTCCTTCTTCGTCTGCATTCGTGTTCATTCGTGGTTAAATCGGGTGCTGACTTGACGATTCAATCGTTGCGTCGAAAATTCTCCGCTCGTCTTAGCCATGAAACGCTATCTGCCTTTTATTATTGTTGGTGGGATCGCAATGGCCACCCTCGGAAGCGGAGCGATGCTCTATCGGGCAAAGCGGCCGCAGCTTCTCACTATTCCCGAAGATAAGGTCCTGCCCGGAAAAGGCGGCGCCGAATCGATGCACATTCGTGGCAACCCGGACGCGCCGGTTACGCTGGAAGAATTCGGCGATTTCCAGTGCCCGCCCTGTGGCAGTATCGCCGTTTTCATTGACGAGCTCGTGAAAGAGTACGGTCCGCGTTTGCGCCTTGTCTTTCGCAACTTTCCGCTCCCGAATCACAAGTACGCGCGCGAAGCCGCGCTGGCTGCGGAAGCCGCCGGTCTGCAAGGCCGCTTTTGGGAGATGCATGACGTGCTTTATCGCGAGCAAGCGGTTTGGAGCAAAGCCGACAACGTGCGTGAATTGTTCGATTCTTATGCGGGAATGATCGGGCTCAATCTCGATCAGTTCAAAAAGGACATGGATGAAGAAAAGACCAAAGCGCGAGTGGAGTCCGATCACGAGCGCGGTGATTCGCTCGGGGTACAGAGCACTCCAACCGTTTTTATCAATAATCGCCAGTTGGGCCCGAATGATAGAACACCGGATGGCCTTCGTGCCAGTATCGATGCGGCGCTAAAGCAAAAGTCGTAACCAAATGACCGTATCGCGATTTCGAACCATTCTTTATACGGTCGCCGCGATCGTTTCGCTGGCGGGGCTGGCGGACGCAACTTATCTGGCTGTGCAGGCGTTGACAGGCGAGACGCTCGTCTGCGGAGGATCGCCAGATTGTTTCCGTGTGCTGGGCAGCTCGTATGCGAAGGTTGGTGGAATTCCGGTAGCTCTGTTCGGCACCCTGGCTTACTTCAGCGTATTCAGCTTCGCCACGTTCGCGGCTTTCGGTTACGTGCGCGCACGAGCATTTCTCATTCTGACCATCGGTGCGATGTTTCTCGTTACGCTTTGGCTGCTGTATGTGCAGGCCTTCCTGCTGCACGCGTACTGTCGCTACTGTCTGTTCTCGGCGGCGGTCACATTCTTGCTCGCCGGGTTGCTGATTGCTGTTCCGCCTTCGCGCGAATCATTAGAATCCCAGGACGCGCAGGCCTAGTAGGTGCCAGCCATTGACAAGTGGGCCGGCGGGCGGTGGCTTCATTTCAAACGATGGCTTAAGTACATAAGGCGATGCGCATTCTGGTGATCGAGGACGAAACGAAAACGGCGGCTTTTCTGGCAAAAGGCCTGCGGGAGGTCGGTTTCGTTGTCGATCTTGCGCGGGATGGTGAAACCGGTTTGGAGCGCGCGCATGCGATCAAGCTCGATCTTCTTATCGTCGATGTCATGTTGCCAAACAAAGATGGCTGGGAGGTAGTAGCGGAACTGCGGCGCGACGGGATTCGTACGCCCATTCTTTTTCTTACCGCCCGCGACAGTGTGCGCGACCGGGTGAAAGGACTCGAATTGGGCGCCGATGATTATCTGGTAAAGCCATTCGCGTTTTCGGAGCTGCTCGCCCGGGTGCGCTCGGTATTGCGGCGCAATCCCGAGCGACAGGTAGAACATTTGCGCATCGACGATTTGGAAATCGACATGCAGCGGCACAAGGCGGTTCGTTCCGGCGTGCCGCTCAATCTCACGCCCAAGGAGTTCCTTCTCCTGGCTCATCTGGTTCGCTCGGCCGGCGAAGTTGTATCGCGCGCTGAAATCGCAGAACGCGTATGGGACATCGGGTTCAAAACCAATACCAACGTCGTGGATGTGGTGGTGCGCCGCTTGCGGGCGAAGGTGGACGATCCGTTTAAAACCAGACTGGTTCATACGATTCGCGGCGTAGGTTATGTTCTCAAAGCGCACTGAACCGCGCTCGATCGCGTCGCAGCTTATCGTGCTTTTTACGCTGGCCGCGACGCTGTTGCTTTCCTGCGGGCTCGGCGTGTTTTATTGGATCGTTGTTCGACACGCGTTCGCGGAAGACAACGCGATCCTGGCTGACAAGATCTCTGCCTTGAGCGCGGACTTCAACGAAAGTGGGCCAAAAATTTTCGGCCAAGAATTGAAAGCCCACCACGCCGGCGAACGTGCTCCTTATTGGATAAGAGTTCTCGATTCCGAAGGCCGCACCGTGACAGAAACGCCTGGAATGGATCGTTTGCTGGCCTCGGGTGTCTTTCCACCCGCGCAAAGATCGATATCGTCTGTTCGCAGCCGACGAGATTATCGCGCGGGCGCGAGGTTGTTTTCGTTAATCGCCGTAAATGAAGAGGCCGCCGGCCGCACTTACACCATCCAGGTGGCGCAGGACCGGTCGAGCGACGAACAAGTCGAAAGAAAGTTCGGCGTTTTGCTCGTCGTCGTGCTGGCGGGCAGCATGGTTGCCTCGGCTCTGATCGCAATCACGGTCACCAAGCGTGGTTTGCGTCCGCTCGGAGAAATGACGGATTCGCTCGAACGCATCGGCCCGACTCATCTCAGCGAACGCGTGGCGCCGGCCAATTGGCCGCGCGAGCTCCAGCCGCTCGCGGTTGCTTTCGACGACATGCTGGCCCGGCTCGAGGCTTCGTTTACACGGCTCTCTCAATTTTCTGCAGACCTCGCCCACGAGCTCCGCACGCCGATTGCCAATATCCTAGGCGAAGCGCAGGTTGCCTTATCGCGTGATCGCACCTCGCACGAGTATCGCGAAGTGATCGAATCCACCATTGCCGAATGCGAACGGCTGTCTGGAATCGTTGACAATTTGCTCTTCGTCGCGCGCGTTGACGCGGCGCGCGAACGGATCGAGCGGACGCGATTCGATGGTCGCGCGGCGGTGGAAAAGATCGCGACGTTTTATCAAACGATCGCCGAGGATCATCATGTTGCGATCAGTTGCAGCGGCGAAGGTCAGATTTATGCCGACCCAGCCTTGTTCGAGCGCGCGGTTGGCAATCTGGTCGATAACGCGCTGCGTTTCACTCCGAAAAACGGCTCAATTCAAATCGCGCTCGCCGAACACGCGGCCGATTTCCAGATCGCAGTCAGCGATAATGGCTGCGGGATAGGTCCAGAGCATTTGCCGCGCGTGTTCGATCGATTTTACCGCGCCGAATCATCGCGCGGCTCCGATGGAGCAGGCCTGGGCCTGGCTCTGGTAAAATCGATCGTCGAACTCCACGGCGGATTCGCCAGGATTCAGAGCGAGGTGGGTCGCGGCACAACCGTCACGCTTAGTTTCCCGAAGCAACCTGTCGGAACATAGGCATGCTGCCTATGCGTCCTGCGGGTTTGAAACCCGCCGCAAAGGACCAGCTGACAGCATGTCGGCTGGGTGCACACGCCAGAGGTTTAGGTTGTCCAAAAATTTCTCTTGCCAATCATTACAATTTTGTAATGATTGGCCGCCAAAATGAGTAACAACCTATGATCACACCCCACTTTCGCGGTCGAACCGCGTGGCACCTCGTTCCGTTTATTGCATGCGGATGCCTGCTTTTTTTTGCTAGCAACCAGTCGGTCCGCGCGCAGTCGGCTATTTCCTCCGAGCAAGAGGTCGTCGTGAGCGGCGAGGAAGTGCCCAGTGCCTACGGCGCGCCACCGGGATTTTCGCGCAGCCGGTTCTCCAACCTGACGAATGCTTACGTATTGCCGCCATGGGCATTTTTCTTCGGCGAGATTTTTGAGGGCCAAGGGTTCCGCCATGAGCCGCCCGATTATCTTTTCACTCAAGAGATCGAAATGGGTTTACCGTATCGTTTTGGGGTTGCCGCGGAATCAAAGTTCGAACGATTTAATGGTGCTGGCGGCGCGGAGACAGTGAGTCTGGAAGCACGATGGGCTCTTGCTGATTGGAACAAGATTCCGCTCAATCCAACACTCTTTGCAGAATACAAATTCGGTGTCGGCACGATTCGACATGAAGAAGGACCGCCACCGCCTGCTGGAGAGGGAGAAGAAGAAGAGGGCGGACCGCCCCAAGTTCCCGATGCCTACGAATTTCGTTTGCTCCTCGCCCAGGATTTCGGCGAGCGCTTTGAGTGGGCCATGAACTGGTTCTTCGAAAAGGAGAATACCGGCGACCGCGGCCGCGAATGGGGCTTCTCGCAGAGCGTCATGACTCCCATTCTCTTGTCTAACGAGCGCCTGAAAGTCGGCGTAGAAATGGAATATAAGAATTTCACCGTCAAAGACACGCGGGGCGATCCCATGAACAGTTTTGCCATCGGTCCAACAATCGCGTGGAAACCAACACCGCAAACTCGCCTGGATATCTCGCCCTTGTTCGGCTGCACCGACGACTCGCCGGTGGCTGATGTCTTTGTCGCCTTTTCCTGGCTCTTCGGTACCGAACACGCCGAAGCCGAAGCGCCCGTGTCCACGCGGTTCCGTTACCTCACCAAGGTTCTCCGCGCCGATAGCGATCCGGGAAAAGATTCGGAAAAAGAAATGAAGCAGGTCGCGCCGCCACCGTGTCCCCAATGGTACGGCGACAACGAATGGAATGTGAATCTCTGGGGCACCTATGCTTTCACCAACACCGAGTACAATCCTAATCTTTGGCTGGTGGATGTCGTACAAAGTACCAGTGAAGGCAACCCTGTGCTTGGCACCTACGACCATTACATTGGTGGCGACCACGCCTGGGGCGGCGGCGGCGACATCAAATATTTCTTCCACCGCTACTTTGGCCTTGGCATTGAAGGATTTGCCCTGGCCGCCAGCAAAAACGGTTTCGATATCTTCGAGGACCCGACGATCCCGATTTTTACTCGTGAAAGAATCAATCACGACCACACCATTGGCGCTGTTTTAGGAATATTTACATTGCGCTATCCAATTCCTTGCACACGTTTTGCGCCCTACGCCTGGGCCGGTGTCGGTGCGATTTTCGGCGGCGGCGAAAGGGACGTCCTTCACACGCAGGGACCGCCGGACGCGTTCGCTGTCCATGCTCAGACGCATCACTTTGGTAGCGAGACCAAATTGCTTGGCCAATTCGGAGCCGGTCTCGAATTCCGAATCGCGCGACACATCGGTTTGACTAGCGACTTGAGCTTCGGTGTGATCGACGGGCCAGAAAATAATTTCGGAATGTTCCGCAGCGGCCTCAACTTCGCGTTCTAGCAGGACAACGACTGTAAGAGGCATCGTGGCCAGCGCTTCTAAACACCTTCAGGGCTGA
>QHOM01000035.1 GCA_003218785.1 Verrucomicrobiota bacterium | reverse complement strand
AATGGGGTACCCGAGCGCAGCTCCGATCAGCCGAATTGTACATTGATAACGCCGACGCCCCGAACGCGCGGCGTGTTCTGGAAGAGATGCAGCCAAAATTGGTTGCGGAAAAGAGAGAGCGCCGACTGTTACGTGGGCGTCTGGAGTTGATTTTGCAACGGCCGGAGAGAGCAATCGGTACATTTCAATTACTTCTGAAAAAGCCGGAGGGCACTCCTCGTGCCACGCTAACCGCGGCACTCTTCGGCATCGCTGATGCGTACTTGCAGTTAAAGACGCCGGAAGTTGGGGATGATGTTGTCGAGCAGTTTATCGATCGTCATCCAGCGGAGCCGGATCTGCCTGTTCTCTTCGCAAAATTAGACGAGCTTTACCGCGCTGAGCGTAAACCGTCCCGGAATGCGCTGGAGAAATGGGTGCGGAATCCGGAACAGCCACGACGAACATTCGCGCGATGGTATCTTGCTCGGCTCGAAATTCGCGCCGGACGTCGAGAGCGAGCTCGGCAATTGTTTAGCGATCTGCGCCGCACTGAGGTAAAATCACCGACGATCGTGCCGGCTCTCTTCGAGTTTGCGCAACTCGAAGTGGAGGATCGGCAGTTCGACGAGGCGATTGCGATTCTGAGTGAGGCGCGCTTGCTACATCCGGAACCGTCACTGCTCGATCGAATCAATCTGCTCTTCGCGCAAGTGCAGTATCACGCGAGGCGATTCGAGGTGGCGACCGCGGCGTTTGAACAAATCGCGCATTCCACTTCACCATGGGCGAAGGTTGCGCTGTTTAACGCGTCCACCGGTTGGCTGCAACTTGGCGATCACGCGCGTTTTTTGACGCGATTTTCCTAAAAATCCTCGTGTCTCTGAGGCCTTGGTTGGCTTGGCCGAACTCGCCTTTCATTCCTCGCCACCGCGCCTAGATGAAGCACGCAAGAATCTGGCTCGCGCAGCCGATGCGAAACCGACAGCGGCGGCGGCGGAGCGCGCCGATTATCTCATGATCTGGCTTGAGGACTCAGCCGATGTGAACGAGACGAAAGTCATCGAGCTTGCGAAGCGTTTTCTTGAGCAACATGAAACCTCGCCATTTGCTCCGGAGGTCCGAATGAAGTTAGCGGAGATTTATTATCGGCACCAGGATTTCGCAAACGCACAGACACAGTTTGAAATTCTCGCGCAGCATGACCCGGATAGTCCGCTTGGTGAAAAGGCTCTCTTTTTCGCAGCGGAATCGGCCATGTCGAGCATGGGTGAGCATTCGTTAGATCGGGCGATTGTCGTATTTGATCAGGTCGTGCGGTTGAATGGCGAACTGCGATGGGCTGCACGCAATGAACAGGCTGTAATCGAGCGCAAGCTGGGAAAACCACGGGATGCTCTTGTGCTCTACGAAGAAGTGCTGAAGAGCGACGCCGGATCGTCTGAAAAACGTGAAGCGCTCTGCGGGAAAGGAGACATTTTTTTCGAGGTGGGCGGAAGCGATCCGGATAACTACCAACGCGCGATCGAAATCTATGACCAGCTAGCGTCCGACCAAAACGCGCCAATTCACTGGCGTAACCAGGCGCTTTTCAAAAAAGCTTTGTGCTTGGAAAAGAAAGGCGATCGAGCTTCGGCCCTCGCAACGTTTTACAATGTGTTGGAGGATGAGGCCCGCCCAGATCGGAGGCGCGAGGTCTTTTGGTATTACAAAGCCGGATTTAACGCTGCGCGGCTATTGGAGGACGATTCAAAATGGGAATCTGCTGCTGCTATCTACGAAAAACTGGCGGCAGCCGGGGGGAGCAGGAGCGAAGAAGCAAAAGCGCGTCTCAACCATCTGCGTCTGGAACATTTTCTTTGGACGGACTGATTCGACATGGCTGAAAGGGTCGAATCTCTGTCCTGGCGCAGATTCGAATAAGCTTGCAAAAATTCGCGCCGGGAGAACAATCAAGGCATGAAAACAGGAAGCAGGTTCAGTGTGGTCCTGCCTGCAACAGAGCAGTCGGCCCACAAGACCATGAAGAAGGTGTGCTACGTTGTAGAGGGGGGCTCCCGTATCCCGCAGTCTTGCAAACGGCTCGCCGCAATTCCGACCACCGCCAACCCGATGACGATTATCGGGCACGCGACGACCGAATAAAATAAATTCGGGCAAGAGTGAGTTCGCCAGAAAGGTGCGCTGCCCGGCGCGGCAGCGCTGCTAAGTGCTTTTTGTTTTTGCTTTCCAAGCCATCAGTCCGCGGAGCCGCGCGCCGACCTTTTCGATTGGATGTTTTTGAGCTTCGCGCACCAAGTTCGCGTACCGCGCCCGGCCTGTATTCATTTCCCGAATAAATTCGCGGGCGAATTTACCTGAACGGATTTCCCGCAGCGCCGACCTCATGTGTTTCTGCACCGTTCGATCGATAATTTTTCGGCCAACGGTTAATTCTCCCCATTTTGCAGTATCGGAAATCAATGTGCGCATCCCGGCAATCCCGTCTTCGTAGATGAGATCGACAATAAACTTGAGTTCGTGCAGACACTCGAAATAAGCGAGCTCGGGCGGATAACCTGCGTTAACGAGAGTTTCAAAGCCAGCGCGAATGAGCGCGCTTGTACCGCCGCAAAGTACCGCTTGCTCGCCAAAAAGATCGGTCTCCGTCTCCTCCCGAAAAGTCGTTTCTAGCACGCCGGCACGCGTGCAGCCGATTCCTTTTGCCCAAGCCAAGGCCGTTTGCCTGGCGTGTCGGCTGGGATTTTGATGAATAGCGATCAGCCCCGGCGCGCCACGACCTCTCAGAAATTCCCGGCGTACCATTGGTCCGAGGCCTTTCGGGGCGACCATCACAACATCGATATCCTTCGGTGGAACGATGGTGCGATAGTAAATCGCGAAGCCATGCGCGAAGAGCAGCGTTTGGCCGTAGCGCAAATTCGGAGCGATCTGCTCCGCATAAATGGCAGGCATTTGTGTGTCTGAGAGTGCGAGAAAAATGATGTCCCCGCAGCGGGCTGCTTCTGTTGTACTGAGGACAACGAGACCATTTCGCCTGGCGCGCACGCGGGACTTGCTGCCGGGATAAAGTCCGACAATTACCTTAACGCCGCTGTCCCTGAGATTGAGAGCTTGAGCGCGGCCTTGCGCGCCGAAGCCGATCACCGCGCATGTCTTTCGCTTCAGCCAGCGAAGATCGGCGTCTTTGTCAGTATAAATGCGCGCGGCCAAATTTAGCTGGGTCGCTTGGCCAAATAGGACTTTGCTGTCGCGAGCAGCCATTTGTCGTCATTATCCGTTAGCCCTCCGAGGAATCGACGGATTCGGCGAAACGATTGACGCAAGAACAGATCGGCCGCGGAGTGATCCGTTGGCGCCGAGTCTCCATTTCGACGCGCGAGCTGGATCTCGGCATCCTGGCGGCTGAGGACGCAGGTCGAGGCAAAGAGATCCATTGCCGCGTCAGCAATCCGTTCTTGGACAAGCTGCATATCGAGGATCGGCTCGCGATAAGCGATCAACGCGCGATTGACGGCGAAATTAAAACGCCAAATCAAGCGGCCGAGCTGGCGCGCATGCGCGTGAAGCTGCTCGCTCCGAACAGGCACATCAGGGACCCGAATAGCTGCAGCCAGTCGGTTCATCCCCGCGGTCCACGCTCTGCTCATCTGACCGCGGGACGGTTTCATCATCGTGTCATAAATTTCCTTGAACTCCATTCCTGGCCCGCGCATGCCGACGAGCGCGATGAACGAGGTTAGCACTTCATTGCTGCCTTCGCCGATTTGGTTAATCCGTGCATCGCGCAGCATTCTCTCCAGCGGAAGATCGACAAAGTAAGCTGAGCCGCCATAAATCTGAAATGCGTCGTTGATTACTTCCCAAAGCCGCTCAGTCGTGAAAACTTTCAGCATTGCTGTCTCGATCATGTAATCCTCGAGCCCGCGGTCGATGAGCGACGCAGTTATCGTGGTCATTGCTTCCATCGCGTAAGCGTCCGTCGCCATGCGCGCGATCTTCTTCTTGACGAGATCAAATTCACCGAGCGTTTTATTGAACTGTTTGCGCGTGTTCGCGTGTTCGATCGCCATTCGCAAACACGTTTTCGCTGCACCCGTGCAACACGCGCCGAATGTGGTCCGGCCAAAATCGAGCACCGTCAGTGCCACTTTCAGCCCTTTCCCCATGGGACCGAGGATATTTTCCTTTGGAACCTTGACGTCGCGCAACGCGAATCGTCCCGTGGCCGTGCCGCGGATTCCCATTTTCGGCATACGCGCATCGAGGATTGTGAAGCCGGGCATGTCGGGTGTGACAAGAAATGCCGTGATCGCCGTTTTGTCTGATCCGGGCACTGGCGTGCGCGCCATCACTGTCAGTACGTGCGCGATCGCCGCATTGGTGATGTAGCGCTTTTCCCCATTCAAAATGAAGTGCGCACCGTTGTCAGTTGGACGAGCCTGCATTTGCACGTTTGCCGCATCGGAGCCGGCTTCCTGCTCGGTCAAGGCGAATGCACCAAGCTGCTCGCCAGTTACTAATTTCGGCAGCCATTTCTGCTTTTGCTCATGCGTGCCAAAAAGCAGCAGCGCACGAATCCCGATGGAGTGATGCGCGTTTACGAAAACCGATGTTGATGCGCAGCGACGGCCAATTTCTTCCAGGATTCTGCAGTTGGCCATTTGCGAGAAGCCGCGTCCGCCAAATTCCGTCGGCGCAGTCATTCCGAGCACCCCGATGCGCCCAAGGCCATTAATGACATCGCGCGGAATGTCCGCTTGTCGATCTATCTCCACAGGATCGAGCTGTTCGTCGAGAAATTGCCGAAGTTCGACCAGCGACTTGTCCAACTCGGTTTGTTGCGCCGCCGAGATGCGTGGGTAAGGCATCACCCAATCGGAAACGAAATGACCCTGGAAAAGCCCCTTCGCAAAACCGAGCGCCTGTGGCCCCGCAAAAAGCAGTTCCTCCGCCTGTTGGATTTCCTTTTGTCGCTGTATGTCGAGTTTGTTCATGAAACTGTTGCCAGAAAACGGCGGGCCACGCATTGTAGCTGTGCGTGCGCGTGTGTCCAATCACGCGCAAGGTCAGTCCCTATGCGTAGCTGCCCGCGACGCGGCGAAGGGCTTGAGCCGGTGCGTGGCCACCGAATCCCGCATTTGTCAGCATGAGCTGCGTGCTTCTTCGCCAGCGCTGCATCACAACGCTGTGCGCGCTGCATCAACTGCAGCCCTGGCTCGTTCCGCACTCGGTGCAAACACCGCACGCGCCCGCTCGGATAACCTTGTCGCTGCCGCATACCGAGCACGTGATTCCCATAAAGATGCTGCCGAGCGCTGCCACGACACGTTCGGCACGACCATTGCCATTCCCGTTCTGTCCCGCAGCGACGGGATCATCGGAAGAGTTATTCGTGATCACATCGATCAACTCTTTCTCGCCGGTACGGGCCAAGTCGGATACCGGCCGATTTACGGCCTTCTTCTCGATCTCGGCAATCTCCTTCAACGGCAAATCCGGCTGAGTTCGATTCGGTGATGTCGCCTCCTTGTAGCCTTTGATGAATTGGCACGCCAGCCAGCGAAAAACGTAATCAGTAATGCTGGTCGCATGGCGAATATCCGGATTCTTTGTGAACCCACTCGGCTCAAATCTCTGATAGGCGAACTTTTTCACCAGACTCTCCAGTGGCACGCCGTACTGCAGCGCAATCGAAGTAAGTGTACCGACGGTATCCATTAACCCACCGATCGTGCTTCCCTCCTTTGACATCGTAATGAAGAGCTCACCGGGCTGACCGTCTTGGTACAAACCGACTGTGATGTAACCTTCATGCCCGGCGATCTCGAACCGGTGGGTGAGCGAGGTGCGCGTGTCCGGCATACGATGCCGGACAGGTTGATCCAGCCGGCCACGTAATGTCGCCAGTTCTTCTTCCAGTTCGAGAATGCGTTCTTGGAGTTCCTCACGCTCGGCGGCGACATTCAGTGGGCCGGCATCACCGATGCCGGCTACAGCGACGCCCATGTCCTTTGTCTTGCGTGTGTTCAGAGGCGCGGATCGTTTGGAGCCATCGCGATAAATCGCGATCGACTTCAATCCCAAACGCCACCCTTCCACGTAGGTGTTCATGATGTCTTCCACAGTAGCCGCTTCTGGCATGTTAACGGTCTTCGAAATCGCGCCGCTGAGGAATGGTTGCGCTGCGGCCATCATCCGCAGATGCGCCATGTAACTTAGACTGCGCTCGCCTTTGAACGGTTTGAATGCGCAATCGAAGATCGACAGGTGTTCTGGCTTTAGCCCGGATGAAATCGTCGATCCATCGGTGTCAGTGACGTCCTCGATCGTGTCGAATGCGTCGATATGTGCGATGACGCTTTCGATCTCCTCGGAATTGTAACCCAGTTTCTCGAGCGCTGGCTTGACTGTCTGGTTCACAATCTTGAGCATTCCGCCGCCCGCGAGCAGCTTGTATTTTACGAGCGCGATGTCCGGTTCGATTCCCGTGGTGTCGCAATCCATGAGGAAACTAATTGTGCCCGTCGGCGCGAGCACGGTGACTTGTGCGTTACGATAACCGTAGCGCTTTCCGAGTTCCGCCGCGCTGTCCCAAACCTTTGCGGCTTCTTCTTTCAAATGTGCGAACTCTTTGGCATCCGAGATTTCGCGCACTGCGCAGCGATGCAGTTCGATTACTTCCAGCATCGACGCGACGTTGTCTTCGGCGACCGGCTTTGGCACGCCGCTGGCGTGCGCATCGCGGTAACCTGGGAACGGTCCAATCGCCCGCGCCAATCGCGCGCTTTGCTCGTAAGCTTCGCCGGTCATGATAGCGGTGATCGCCCCGCAGAGTGCCCGGCCTTCCACGCTGTCGTAACCGTAACCGTAGCTCATAATGAGCGAGCCAAGGTTTGCGTATCCGAGCCCTAACGTCCGAAATATATGCGAGTTCTCCGCGATTTCTTTGATCGGATAACTCGCATTATCGACAATGATTTCCTGCGCAGTAATGAAAATGCGCACGGCGGCTTTGAATCGCTCGACATCAAAATCACCGTCCGCAGTCTTGAACTTCATCAAATTGAGCGAAGCAAGATTGCACGCCGTGTTATCGAGGAAGAGATATTCCGAGCAGGGATTAGTCGAATTTTGTCGATCAGTGCCTTTGCAGGTGTGCCATTTATGGATCGTAGAATCGAATTGCATTCCGGGATCGCCGCAAATGTGCGTTCCTTCGGCGATTTTGCGCAACAGCGTGCGAGCATCTTTGCGTTCACACGGCTGCCCATCGAGCACCCGACGCGTCCACCACTCGCGGCCTTCCAGCGCCGCTTCCATAAATTCGTCGCTTACACGCACGCTCACGTTTTCGTTTTGATACATGACCGAGCCGTAGGCGTCGCCGTTGTAACTGCCATCATAGCCTTGCTCGATCAGCGCCCACGCTTTTTTTTCTTCCTTCTGTTTGGCGTCGATGAACTCTTCGATATCCGGGTGCCAATCTTTGAGCGTGTTCATCTTCGCGGCGCGCCGCGTTTTGCCGCCGCTCTTCACAACGTTTGCAACTTGATCGTAAACTTTCAGGAACGAGAGCGGTCCGCTCGGTTTGCCGCCACCGCTTAATTTTTCTCTCGTCGATCTTAGCGAAGTAAGGTCTGTGCCCGTGCCGCTTCCGTATTTGAAGAGCATGGCCTCGCTCGTCGCTAGTCGCATGATGTCTTCCATCGTGTCGCCCACGCTTTGAATGAAGCAGGCGCTTCCCTGCGGATATTCGTACTGCGACGCAGCCCGTTCCGCCTTGCTGGTCTCGCGATTGTAAAAATAATTGCCGGCTCCGGCGCCTTTGCCCACACCGTATTGATGATACAAGCCAACATTGAACCAGACCGGCGAATTAAACGCGCCATGCTGGTTCACACAAAGCCACGTCAATTCATCGTAAAAAATTTCCGCCGCTTCCGCATCCGCGAAGTAACCATCCGCTAGCCCCCAATCAGCAATTGTGCGAGTGACGCGATGAATCAATTGCCGCACCGAAGTCTCTCTGCCGCCTTTATGGGGATCGGTGCCGTTGGCGATGTCGCCATAGAAATATTTCGACACCGCTATCTTGGTCGCGAGAGCGCTCCAGCTCTTCGGGACCTCAATGTCCTCTTGTTTGAAAATGACTTTGCCACTGTCATCAGTGATCTCCGCTGTGCGGCGTTCCCATTCGATTTGATCGCGTGGCGCAACTGAGGCATCGCTGAACACGCGCTCAAAACGCAGGCTGCTGTTTTCCTTTTTCCCGCTTCTGCTTTTTCGGCGCTCAGCCGGTTTAGGCGGTCCATTGAGTGAAGCAGGCGGAATTCCGGGCTTTAGTTGAATCATGGCGTTTTGGGGAGGGTTGAGGTTAATAGATGGGAATAATGGTGAACAGCGGCGCTAACAACCTGTGAATTCCAGTCAGCAACAAGTAATAGCGTGGCCGCCCAGCGGACATACAATATGCAGTACTGGGAGAGTCGATGGCAAGCCTAAATTTGTAACATTTTTCAAAAACTTTTCTCCCCAGAGGAAAAGCCACCGGCTAGGCTAAGCTTGGACGCCCTTTTGCCAAAGCTTCGATGTTGCGCTGATCGGTTCCGCGGCCGCCATGTCAAGGTGCCGAGTTGGAACGGCAATCCATGACGAACCGCCACATTGGCATAGCTCTGATCGATCTGGCGAAGCATAGCTCGCCCCGATTCGTCTTCGAGCAATTCGAATGATTCGAAGTTGCAGATGGCGTAATTGACCTCATGAATGATTCGCGTCTCGATACCGGCGCCCGTGAGTGTAATTATCACCGCGACTCCATCGCGGGGCTTAAACCATGGCGCCCGGTTCTCGAGTTCATACGCGAAGCTCGCGTGATGTTTGACCTTTGCAAACTCCGCGCTCTGTCTGATGATTGCGCGCGGCCAACTAAGATCGACAATAACACGAACTGGGAAGGGTGGCTGAGTCCGGTTTAAGGCACTCGACTCGAAATCGAGCGTGGGGCAACCCACCGTGGGTTCGAATCCCACCCCTTCCGCCACCGCGGCTTATTAAACCGCATGGAACGAATTTTTTCAGACCGAACGGAAGCCGGGCGGCTACTTGCGGAGAAGCTCCTCAAGTATGCCGGTCGCACTGACGTGATCGTGCTTGGTCTCCCGCGGGGCGGCGTCCCGGTCGCGTTCGAAGTGGCGCAGCGTCTTGGCGCGCCGTTCGATGTTTTTATTGTGCGCAAACTCGGCGTTCCCGGTTTCGAGGAGCTCGCCGTTGGTGCGATCGCTTCCGGCGGTGTGCGCGTCTTGAATGCGGACGTTATGCGCGCGATTCCGAATGCAGACGAAGTCATTGAATCGATTACGGCAAAGGAAACGGCCGAGCTGGAACGGCGGGAACAACATTATCGCGATGGGCGACCCGCGCCGGACCTGCGCGATCGCATCGTCATCCTCGTGGATGACGGACTGGCCACCGGTGCAACGATGCGGGCTGCAGTGAAGGCATTGCGACAGTGCGGCGCAGCGAGAATTGTCGTGGCTGTGCCCGTCGGCCCGCCAGACACTTGCCGCGAAATCGAAGAAGAAGCCGACGAAACGGTCTGCGCGACCACGCCGGAATTTTTTCAGGCAGTCGGCCAGTATTACGAGGATTTCTCGCAGACTAGCGACGAAGAAGTGCGCGAGTTGCTGGCTCGCGCCGCGCAAAACTGAGATGAACGAAGTGCGTATTCCAGCCGGGGGGGCGACGCTCGACGGCAATCTAACGATTGTTGATGGAGCGACCGCCATCGTTCTTTTCGTCCACGGGAGCGGTAGTAGCCGGCACAGCCCCCGGAATCAGTTCGTTGCCCGCATGCTCAACAAAGCCGGACTGGCGACGTTACTTTTTGATCTGTTTACGCCTGAAGAGGAATCGATCGACGCGCGCACGGCTGAACTTCGATTCAACATTATTCTGCTCGCGGAGCGCCTCGTTCACGCGACCAAATGGGCCAAACAACAAGAGCAAACTGGCGATTTGCGTATTGGTTACTTTGGATCGAGTACGGGCGGCGGCGCCGCGCTGGTCGCGGCGACGGAGTTGCCACAGGACGCCGGGGCGGTGGTTTCGCGCGGTGGGCGTCCTGATTTGGCAGGGGAAGCGTTGCCTGAAGTAAAGGCACCGACCCTGCTCATCGTCGGCGGCAACGACGACATCGTTATCGAACTAAATGAGCAGGCACGCGATCGGATGCGCTGCGAAGTGAAGCTGGAGATTGTTCCCGGTGCGACGCATCTTTTTGAAGAACCGGGCACGTTGGAACGCGTCGCGCAACTGGCGAGCGATTGGTTCGTCGGTCACATCGGCGCGAAATCGACGCCCTGATTTTTTTATTGGCCTGTGTCTTTATATGTCACCACGCGTCCCCACAAACTCTTTGTCCCCCAGATACCAGCGCGCAAACACTCCAGTTGAACGATCTGGCTGTGATCGACAAAGAGGTTCACGTCTGCGCCATAATTTTTGATGTACCACGCGAACACGTCGGGGTCGGCAGCTTCGAACATCAGCTTTTCCATCCCGATCTTGTCGATGAATCGCGCGGGAACATCTGTCCGCCATGGCTCGACATTCTCGGTGATGCCTTCGCTTTCGATCATGATGACGTTCGCGCCGGCATCGAGAAATCGTTTTGCCTGCGCGATGGCCCAACTCGGGTCGCGCGTGCCTTCCGCCCGCAATTCCTCGGCAGCCGTCGCCCCGCCGGCGCCGAATTGAATTCCGACTTCCGGTTTTGCCTTCAATCCGGATTTGCGGACCACTTCGATCAAGCGCAGCCAATCGTCGGTTGGAATCGAGAGGAAACCTGCGGAGATTTCGACGATGTCGAAGCCGAGCTTCTTGCATTCGGCGAGATATTGCCGCACAGCCTCGCCGCCTTGCGCGAGCACGCGCTCAATGAAACCGCCGGTCGAGACGAACACATTATGCTTGTGGCAAAGATCGACAATGTCCCGAATGGCCTTCTCTGGCATGAGCGTGAACGACCCGCCGGCGAATTTCAGCGAATCGATGTAGTTGCCCATCGTTTCGAACAAATCTTCGAGGTAACGCCGGCCGAACGCGGAGTAATACGGCCCTCGGATTTCCGTTAATCCGTGCTTGCGCGGCTTACCTTCGCGCTCGTTGATTCGCAGAAACGGAAAACTCCGTTCGGACTGCTTCGATTTTCGCTTCATCGCCACTTATCTGGAAAACGTTGCGCAAAGTCGCTGCGGTCGTCTTTGGGTAGCGCACTCGCCTAGCGTGTAGTGCGGTCCGGTTCGGGCTTTCGGCGTCGCGCCGAAACAATCTTTCTTTTGAATCTCCTCCACAGTAGCTACCAACGAGTTCCAACGAAAGTTCGCGATCGCGAGGACGCGCTCGCCGGCACGCGAGACGCGCGCGCTACCCGATCACTCGCGAACTCACATTGGGCGTTTAAATTGCAAATCAACCGTGACGCCGCCACAGCAAAACTTCTCCGCGCTCACCACTGATCTTTATGAGGTCACGATGGCTTGCGGTTATTACAAAGCTGGCGTGAGCGATCATGAGGCAGCGTTTCACGTCACCTTTCGGGAGAACCCTTTCGATGGAGAATTTACGATCGCGTGCGGGCTTGCAACAGTAATCGACTTTCTGCGTGCGTTCCGTTTTCACCAAACAGAAATCGATTACCTCGCCTCACAGCGCGGTAACGACGACAAGCTACTCCTCGATCCCGGCTTTCTCGAATATCTGCAAGGGCTGCGACTCACCGTGGACATTGACGGAATGCCGGAGGGAACGCTGGCGTTCCCGAATGAACCGCTGATCCGGGTTTGCGGCCCGATCATCCAATGTCAGCTCCTGGAAACGGCTTTGCTCAACATCTTGAATTTTCAAAGTCTCATCGCGACAAAGGCGGCGCGCGTCTGTATCGCGGCCGAAAACGATGCGGTAATTGAATTTGGTTTGCGTCGCGCACAGGGAGTTGACGGGGGTTTGAGCGCGGCGCGAGCGGCTTTCATCGGCGGCTGCGCCGGCACATCGAACTTGCAGGCGGGCCAGCAATACGAAATTCCAGTTAGCGGCACGCAGGCGCACAGTTGGATCATGTTTTTCGAAAAGGAGACCGAGGCATTTCAGATTTATGCAAAGGCGTTGCCGAACAACTGCGTGTTCTTGGTGGACACTTACGATTCGATCAATGGCTTGCGCCGCGCCATTAAAGTAGCAAAGCAGCTGCAGAAAGACGGGCATGAAATCATCGGTGTGCGCCTCGATTCCGGCGACCGCGCTTCGTTAAGCATTGAAACGCGGCGAATGCTCGACAAAGCGGGATTTCCCAATGCAAAGATCGTTTGCTCAGGTGATCTGGACGAATTTACGATCGCCGAGATGAAACGGCGCGGCGCGAAGATCGATATCTGGGGCGTCGGAACAAGGCTAACCACTGGCCAGCCCGACGCGGCGCTGGGCGGCGTTTACAAACTCGGCGCGGTGCGTGCTCCACACGAGCAGTGGCAGTATCGGATCAAACTTTCTGGTGAGTCAGCGAAGACCTCCTGTCCAGGGTTGCTGCAAGTGCGCAGATTCCACCAGCTGGACCACAGATTCATTGCCGATGCAATTTACGAAATCGATCATGTGGTGAGTGAGCCCTGCGTAATTGTCGATCTTGGAAACGAGACGCACACCGAGATTCCCGCCAGGACAGAGTATTCGGATTTGCTCGTGCCAATTTTTCGTTATGGCGAACTTATTTATCGCGTGCCGGGGATCGAGGCGTCGCGTGGGTACGCGCGGAAGCAGCTCAGGCGTGCGCCGCCTGCGATCCTGAGGCTGAACAAGTCGCGCGCCTACAAAGTCGGGCTCGAGAGGTCATTACATGAGTTAAGGTCGACGTTAATCGCGCGTGCCAGAGAACAACGGGATTAAACAAGATGAATGCACTGATTATTGTCGATCTTCAGAATGATTTTTTGCCCGGCGGCGCTTTAGCGGTGTCACATGGCGATGAAGTCATTCCAGTCGCCAATAATTTGCAGCGACGCTTCAACCTTCTTCTCGCTACGCAAGACTGGCATCCGCCAAACCACGGGAGTTTCGCCACAAATCATCCGGGCAAAAAGCCGGGTGATCGCATCATGCTCGACGGGATCGAGCAAATCCTTTGGCCGGTGCATTGCGTTCAAAACATGCACGGCGCTGACTTCGCCCCCTCGTTTGACACGAGCCGAATCGCTCATGTCTTCCACAAGGGAATCGATCCGCTCATCGACAGCTACAGCACATTTTTCGATAATGCCCACCGTAGAAAGACTGGCCTCGGCGAGTATCTAAAAGAGCGTTCCATCAACGATATTTACCTGCTCGGGCTCGCGCTGGATTATTGCGTCAAATACAGCGCGCTTGACGCGCGCTACCTCGGGTTTAACACGCACATTATCCTGGATGGATGCCGCGGAATCGGGCTTGACCCCGGCGACCTTGATCGTGCGATTGACGAAATGAAACGAGCCGGCGCGATTCTTCTGCAAAGCCATGACTTGTCCTTAAGCCGGAAGAACGGTTGAGAGCGTTACTTCACTATCGATTGTTTGCTTGAAGACGTTTTCAACGGTAGCGCCGATTTTGGATCCGTTGCGATCGACGATCCAGACTTGCTGGCCTTCCTGAAACGGACCGCGCGCCATCACTTTGAGTAAAACGCCCTCCTCAGTGGCCGGATTATCGAGCACCTCAGCGCAGATTGCTTCGGTCTTCCCGAAATCCGCCAGCAGCGTGAGTTTTTCATCTATTTTTGGTCTTTTCATGGCGAGGCAAGATCGACATTCGACATAAAACTAATCGCCCCTCGTGCTCCTGGCGAGCGTGTCCGCGTTGGCGAACGAATCCTTTCGGGAACGTGGGCGGAATCCCCTATCAGATCGGAGATGGGGTGAACGGTTTTCCCGTTTCATCGGTCGAAGAAGCTGCGGAGCGCATGGTGGAGATCCATCTCAAATATCCAAGAGCACGCTGGCCTTCCACGCGTCGTCGATTTTCTTCACGTAAAAATCGTGGAGCGTAACCGCTTTCACATCGGCACGCTGTTCATGGCGCGCGACATCGAGCGGCTCGCCTTCGGTTGCGGCATCTAAGAAATAGTGGCCGTCTTTGTCGTCGATTCGCATTTCGTGGACGCGCAGCAGCAGGCGCTCGGCGTCTTTGAAGTAGATAAGCTCCTGCAGAAAATCGAATAGCAGCATGTCGAGCTTGTCATTCTTGAACTCGATGTGGCGCGTCTCGCGCGGTTCGATGGAGTCGATGTTCTCGATCATCACGTTCATTGTCGCGTCGGCCGCAGCAGTGAATAATTCCGGCAGGTCGCACCCCGTGGCTTCAAACGCGATATCGGCGGTTCCGACGTCTTCGAGGTATTTGTAGGGCACTAAGAATCGAGAGGTTGGGGTTGAGAGCCAAGAGCGATTAGAGTTCGCATCTCTTCAGGGCTTCGATGACCGCCGATTTTTGAGTCGCGATTTCCTTGCCGATGAAAATGAGCTGGGTCTCGGCGGACTCGAACGGCTCCAGATCCCAGCGTCCGGAAACGAAATTGAAAAGCTGTGCCCCATCGGAGAAACGGACGAAACCTTTGGCGCGATGCACATTCGCCGGCAGGCTGTCCACGAAGCCCTCGAAACAATTGCGAGAGAAATCTTTCTCGGATGTGAACGTGAAAGACTCAAACTCCGGCTGATGTTTGTGCTGAGGCGGCGCGACTTTTTTCTCGTGCCCGATCCCGAACAACAGGTCGGGATCGATCCAGCAACGCTCAGTGCGAACAATCGTTGCAGTCCGATTCAGTTCGCGCAGTTTCGCTTCGAGTGGCTCGATCTGCTGCGGCTGGACGAGATCAATCTTGTTCAAAAGCAAAATGTCTGCGCCCTCGATTTGCAGTCGCGTGGTGTGGCCGAGCTCAGGGAAGCGAACGAGCATGTCGGCGTCAATCACCGAGACCACACCGTCGAGCCGGCATTGCGGCAGCGCCTCCTGGATATTGAACACGAGCGCTTCCGGTTCGGCGAGGCCGGTCGTCTCGACGATGATGATGTCGGGCCCCACGCGCGCGATGATCTCGTTAACCGCCGCCTCGAATTCCCCCAGCAGCGAGCAGCAAACGCAACCGCCACCAAGCTCGGCGATGCGTACATTTTTTCCTTCGATCACTTTCGTGTCGATCGCGATCTCGCCGAATTCGTTCATCACTATCGCGATCTTCGTCGGGCGCGTCGCGAGAATGTGGCGAAGTAGCGTCGTTTTGCCGCTGCCGAGCGGGCCGGTGATCAGCGTGATCGGTGTGCGCAATTGCATTGACAGAAAATTCGAATGTCGAAATCCGAAATTCAAAACAATGTCTGAAGTCCAAAACCCAAATGACCGAACCCCCCGCTTCGTTGCACGGCTGCGATTTGAGAAAATTGGAATTTTGTCATTTGAATTTGTTTCGGATTTCGAGATTCGAAATTTGGATTTTCCAACCTTTTATCCTTTCACATTTCCAATCGGCGTAAATCGCACTACCGGCTTGCTGATCCCAGCCAACTCCGTCGCCTCGATCACCTCGTCGATGTCTTTATAAGCAGCGCCCGCTTCCTCAGCGAGTCCCGCCCACGAAGTGCTGCGGATGTAAATGCCGCGCGCTTCCAAGTCGCGCTGGAGCTGTCTGCCGTGCCATTGTTTGCGCGCTTTGGTGCGGCTCATGGTGCGACCGCTGCCGTGCGCGGTGCTGAAAAATGTTTCTCCACCCGTTGATGTGCCAACGAGAAGATACGAGCCAGTTTCCATCGAACCGCCGATGATCACAGGCTGCCCAATGTCGCGGTAGCGCGCGGCCACTTCCTCGCGGCCAGGTCCAAACGCGCGCGTCGCGCCTTTGCGATGCACTAGCAGCGTTTTCTCTTTTCCGTCGACCGTGTGCTTTTCCAGCTTCGCGGTGTTGTGAGCGACGTCGTAGATCATCCGCATCCCGAGGTCTTCTGCGCTGCGTCCGAGAATTTCGGAAAAAACTTCGCGAATACGGTGAAGGATTACCTGCCGGTTCGCGAATGACATGTTGAGCCCGCATTTCATTGCGGCGAAATAATCGCGCCCCTCAGGGGATTCGAACGGCGCACACGCCAGTTCGCGGTCGAGCACTTTGATACCGTATTTGCTCTCCATCACTTTCAAGAAAATCTGGAGATAATCGGTCGCGACCTGGTGTCCGAAGCCGCGGCTCCCGCAATGGAACATGACGACAACCTGGTTTGGGATCGTGATCCCGAATTTTGCCGCAAGCTCCTTGTCGCGCACGTCTTCTGGGCGCGCCGCCTGCACTTCGAGGTAATGGTTCCCGCTGCCGAGCGTGCCGATTTGGTTGTAGCCGCGATCAATTGCGCGCTCGCTGATTTTAGCCGCATCCGCGCCAGAGATACAGCCGTTTTCCTCGGTAAGTTCGAGATCTTCGTCCCATCCATAGTCGTGTTCGATACACCAGCGCGCGCCCCGCTCGACGACGTCGCGAAACTCCTGACGCGAGATTTTCAAAAATCCATGGCTGCCGACGCCAGCCGGCACGCGTTGAAAAAGAAGATCGACAATTTCTTTCAAGTGCGGCTGCACGTCGTCGAGTGTCAGGTTTGTGATGACCAGACGCATGCCGCAGTTGATGTCGAATCCGATGCCGCCAGGCGAGATCACACCGCCTTCGTGCACATCCATGGCTGCGACGCCGCCGATTGGAAACCCGTAGCCGCTGTGGCCATCGGGCATGCAAAACGCGTAGCGTGTGATGCCCGGCAACGTGGCGACGTTGCTGATCTGCTGGTAAACGGCTGCGTCCATTTCGCGCATGAGCTTTTCTGTCGCGATGATCCGTGCCGGCACGCGCATGCCTTCTTTGTAAGTCACCGGTATTTCCCAAACGGTATCCAATACTTTTCGCACTTTGTCGATGATGCCCATGTAAATTGCGTTTTAACAAAGGATCGTTTTCAACAGTGGTAGTGGATGATCCGCAGAAGTAATGCTCGACGGTTGGCTCGCCTGTAGGGGTCGCCTGGTCTGTTTAGCGTTGCTTGACGCGGCGCCGGCTGGCGGTTTGTGCGGACCGGGCTGCGAGCTGCGATCCTGCCTTGAGAAACGAATCAACCCACCAAAAGACATCCTCGTGGTGCACAATGCGCCTCATGCGCTTCATGCGCGCTCTGCGCTCGGCATCGCTCATGCGGAATACTTTGAAGATCGCATCGGCCACCTGCTCGACGTCATAGGGATTCACCAGCACCGCGGGTTTAAGCTGCTCCGCCGCGCCCGCAAATTGGCTGAGAATCAATACGCCGTCGTTTTTCTCGACGCAGCATGCGCAGTATTCCTTGGCCACGAGGTTCATGCCGTCCTTGAGCGGCGTGACTAGTGCTATTTCACACGCACGGTAGTGCGCCAACAGATCGTCGCGATCAAGGCTGCGAAAGCGGTAATGCACCGGCAGCCACGTGTCGGTTGAGAAGCGACCGTTAGTGTCGCCGACCAAACGATCAATCCGGCCCTTGAACTCATGATATCTTGGAATCTCTACTCGGCTCGGGACGACCGCCTGGATCAGGACCACGCGACCTCGCAATTCCTGGTGGCGCTCCAGCGCGACTCGGAACGCCCGCAGACGCTCCGGAATTCCTTTGCTGTAGTCGAGGCGGTCCACGCCCAACATCAGCTGGCATCCGGGAAAGGCTGCCCGCAACTCACGGGCCCGCCGCGCCACTTCCTCGGATGCGGCACCTTTTTCAAACGACTCGAAGTCAATTCCGATCGGGAAACTACCGGCGCGGATCGTCCGCCCGCTGGAGCGGATACGTTGCAGCCCAGAGCTTGGAAGAACCTCTGCGTCGGGAAGTACCCGTCGCACGCATTGCAGGAAGTTGCGGAGGTCGCGTCGAGTCTGGAAACCGAGAAGATCGAATTGGAGCAGAGCGCGCAACAATCGCTGTTGTTGCGGAAGCTTGGCAAAGATGTCGAATGGCGGAAATGGAATGTGCAGGAAGAACGTCAGCGCCGCATGCACGCCGCGCTCGCGTAGAGCCTGGGCGACATACATCAGATGGTAATCGTGCGCCCAGATGAAGTCTCCGGGCTGGCAATGTCGCGCAATCGCCTCTGCATAACGCTCGTTCACCGCCTTGTAAGTCTCCCAAAAGGTCGGCTCGAAGTGGCAAAAGTTTTGGAGGTCGTGAAAGAGCGGCCAGATGACCTCGTTGGAATAGCCGTAGTAAAACTCGTCACGCTCTGCCTCGCTTAACGCTACCGGCACTACCTCGTAGCCTGCGTCGCGCGTGGCTTCGGCGAACGGCGCGTTCGGAATGTCGCCCGCAACGCCGGGCCAACCGATCCATGTCCCACCGCGTCCACGCAGCACCGGTGCGAGGGCACTGACGAGCCCGCCGGCAGAGAGAGTAACGATCCACTCATCCGTTCCGGCGCGCTCGAGGGCGAAAGGCAGTCGATTGGAAACGAGGATAAGCCGATTCATTTTTGAAGAGAGTTCAAAGAGTCAAAAAAGTTACATCGTTACAACGGAAATGAACGGCGGCGCCATGTTAACTTTTGTAACGTTGTAACTCTTTTAACTCCTTTGTTGGAGTTTTCACAAATAAATCGCGCGCCGCCAATTGAGTTATCCGCAGCGTCATACATAAGTATCACCAACGGTGAAAGCGATGCGAAGACGCATCGCACTCCCAAAGCACTTCTTGCGAAATGCACGGAGACGCCTATTCGGTTTCGCGGAGCTTTCGGAATGCGCACGCGTCCTCGCGTCGCTTTTACTTGGTTAACATGCGATTTATTTGTGACGCTCTATTTGAAATCGTTAAATCGAAAATGATTCCATCAGCGCTTGATCATATTGACCAGATAATCGCCGCGCCAGGCAAACGGCTCGCCCTTTTTCTTGATTACGATGGCACGCTTACGCCGATCGTTAGTCGTCCAGAGAAGGCGTCACTCTCCGATTCGATGCGAGAGACGGTGTGGGCGCTGGCCGCGCGGGCGCCAGTCGCGATCCTCAGCGGCCGCGACCTAGACGACATTCGCCAGCGCGTACATATCGACGGGATCGTTTACGCGGGGAGCCATGGCTTTGACATCGCCGGGCCGCGTGGGCTGCGGAAACAAGTGGCCGCTGAGATTGTGCCCATTATCGACGCTGCGGAAAAGGAGCTTAACGAAAAGCTTGCTGGCATACGTGGGGTAATGCTGGAGCGGAAACGCTTTTCCATCGCCGCGCACTATCGCCAGGCGCATGAGAGCGACACCATAAAAGTCCAGCGAGCTGTAAATGAAGTTGAGGCGCACTACTGCAAACTCCGTCTGCTTCTCGGCAAGAAAGTTTACGAACTCCAGCCGGACGTCGATTGGGACAAAGGCAGAGCCGTGGTTTGGATCTTGGAGTCGTTAGTCCAGGATCGAAGAGGAGTGTTTCCGATTTATATCGGCGATGATCTCACTGATGAAGACGCCTTTGATGCCATTCGCGAACGCGGAATCGGCATCCTGGTAAGCGAGCAGCCGTGTTCGACCGCTGCGCGTTACATGCTCAGGGACCCCGCAGAGGTCGAGCAGTTTCTCCGCAAACTCATCGCGAGCTTACGCGTCATTTAAGCTGCCACGTCTTTCGGATGTCGCCATTCTCAAATCACCATTCAAGAATCAGACTGTTATCTCCGTCTGGCTGCGCGCTCGTGCCAAATGACTCACCTAGTTGTTCGAGCAGGTTGCAAAGCCAGCGCGCGTCTGCGGCCGACGTTTGCTCAAGCCGGAAGCGTCGCATTTGCATTGGAACCAGCCGCACTGATAGGAGCTCACCGCTGCGCGAATCGAGATCGACCAAATACATCAGGGCCAGGTGGCCCCGGAAACTTTCATAGCCACCGATCCCTTCGTAGTCGGTGATGAAGTCTCCGCAGCCATAGAGAATCAGGCGGCCTTTGAAGACCTCGATTGCCTTCACATGATGAGAAGAATGGCCATGCACGATCGCGACACCTCCTTCGACCAAACGATGGGCAAACGCGATCTGCTGCGGAGGAATGTCATAGCCCCAATTAGTGCCCCAGTGGATCGACGCGACCAGTAGATCGCATGGTTGCTGAAATTGTCGCATTTGATTCGCGATTCGCGCAGCGGTTGTTTCTGAAAGATCGTCCAACAGATTCTCTCCTTCACGAGAATCGGTAGCGCACCACTCACGGGGGATACCGCTGGTTGTCGATCCAAATGAGAAGAGAAGCAGTCGTCCCTTGCCCGGCACATTCAGAACCGCCGGAGCCGCTGCCTCATCCGCATTCTCCCCCGCGCCGGAGCGGGCGATGCCTGCCTCAGCCAATGTCCGCAGTGTTTCGGACAATCCCGCGTATCCCCAATCCAAAACGTGGTTGTTTGCAAGGGCGCAAGCGGTGATTCGCGCAGCGGAGAGGCAACCAATGTTCCGCGGATGCATGCGGTAATGAATTCCTTTCCCTCGCCATGGGGTTTCTGCCGATGTAATGGCAGTCTCCAGGTTTATGATTCTGAGGTTGACCTCGGCCCGCTCCAGTTCTTGCAGCACATCGCCCCAGATATAATCGAAGGTCACCGGCCGCCGTATAGGGCCGTTCGCTTTCTCGGCAAGATCGACATACTCCCGCGCGTCGCGAACGTATGGTTCGTACAAAACCGGGCTCACCGGATGCGGCAGCGCCTGATCAATGCCGCGCCCGGTCATTGCATCGCCGCACAAAAAAAGGCGAATCGACATGATTCAAAGTACGCCAAACTCCAACATCTCCGCCAATGGTCCGCCATCGGAGAGGCTCGTTCCACAGACGAAAAAGATTCGCTGTGGCGAACAATCTCCAAGGAAGCTCCATTTCATATCACAGCTTGACCTTCATCCCGTCGTGGGCGATGCGCGCTTCGATATCGCGCTTTGCAGCTAGTGCGCGAACTTTTGCCGTGCGCTTGCGCTCCTCAGCTGTGACAATTTCTGAGCCACAATGGCTGATGATGGCTCGCGGCACGTCCTCCTTCGCGCACCACATCAGTTGCGTGCGGACTGGTGCATGGCCAATTAGAGCCCTTCCCCGCTTGCGAATGAACGAGCGCGTAACCGTGGCGCCATCGCCGATATAAATCTGCACGTCTTTCAACGCAGACGCGCGATCACGGATGAACACGAGATCCGGCGCGTAAAAAATACGCGCTCGGCCTGCGCTCACGCGGTACGCGACGGCTGGAGCCAGAATCGAGTGCTCGACTGGGAACGCCTCGAATGTGATGCCGCAGATATTCGTGGGCGTGCGTTCCTTGATCAGTTGACGATTGGCGATGTTGCAGCCTTTCAACGTCCGCCATGTTTTTTGCGGCGCATGCACCGGGCAGGAGGCGCCGTTTCTCAAGCCCCAGGCGTGGTCCGGGGTGCGCGTGCGTGAGAACGATCGCGTCGGGTCGGAGCCGTTCAAACCTTCCGAGCCAATCAAGGCCGCAATCAATCATCACCTTTGCACCACGATATGAGATCAGCAGCGAACTGTGCATGTAATGCCGTGGCGTCCGCGCCTCGATCTCCCCGCGTGTGCCTGGGAACATGAGTTTCATCGGTCAAGATTAGCTCTTTTTTTCAGGGCGCCGTGCAACTTGCCGGTCGGAATGCCAAACATGCGCAAGATGATCTGGCTATCCGCCGGGCGCCTTCGCTCGGCGCAATCTATTTGCTTCTTTGCCGCTCAGATCATGCGCGCAATTGCCGGAGGCCGCGCGAACGTAAAGGTAGAATTGTGAACCGCACTCAAATCGACGCACCAAGGATGCATGAACAAGAGCGGGATTTTTTGTGCGTCGTGCGGGACGCCTTCCGTGTTTTCGCGCGCCGATCCTCGATTGTCGTAGGCACGGCATGGGCCTTCGCTTTTGCGATCCTCGTAATTGTCGTGTGGGCGGCAACCGGACCGAAGTTTCATTACTCCGACACCTGGCAGCTCGTCATCAATACCGGGACGACCATCGTCACTTTCCTGATGGTCTTTGTCATTCAAAACACGCAGAATCGGGATGCGAAAGCCATTCAGTTGAAGCTTGACGAGTTGATCCGGGCCCTTAAAGGCGCACGTAATAAACTTGTCGATCTTGAAGATCTTTCGGACGAAGAGTTGAAGAAGCTCGAAAAGGAATTCCAGCGGTTGCACAAGCAATCTCGAGAAACCGACACACAAGTTGCGAAGACCGAATCGCGACGCTGAATCAGCACCTATCCTCTTGCCTCTGCCCGGTGCGCTAGCGAATACCTAACGGTTTGCGCCTGCCGGGAACATCACCTTTTCCGGAGCGGCGTTGAGCGCGGCGAGAAGTTTTTTGATTAAACGGGTCTTGACGCGCCCGGCTTCGCGCGGTGAGACAACGTAGCGGACGATAGCTTCGAGCCACGTGTTTTCGCTGACGCGAAAAATAACGCGTGGCTGCTCGCGCACTTCCAGCTCATCGACGGGTGTTCTAGCGAGTAAATCACGAAAAACGTTCACTCGTTTCAGCATTTCTTCGCCGAGCTCTTCCTGGGTAATTTTCTGCATCGTGGAGCTGATGAACTCCAAATCGCTGTTGTAGGCGACATGGAATTTGATCTCGTTCCAGATGTAAGGGAAAAGCGGCCACGAATAGTTGTAAACGAGCTCGTCGAGCACCTTTTCATTGGGGAATTTAATGAGACGACCGCTCGGATGATCGCCGGAGATGTACTGACCGCCGAATTCCCATAACGTCGTGTCCAGGTAACCGACATCAATGACGTCGCCGGTAGCGTCGTCTATTTTGATGCGGTCGCCCACGCGATAAGGCTGGCGAACGACGATATATATCCAGGCGATAAAACTTTTCATCGGTGTTTGCACAGCCAGGCCAATGATGATTGATCCGATACCGAGCGCAGTCAGCGCGGCATACCAGTTGACGAAGATTATCGATGCAGCAATGAGCGCGATAAGGACGGCAACAACCAGATGCAGCACTCGCTGGAGAGTGAAACGAGTAGAAGCATCCTCGATACTACCAAGCGCATACACGGAAACAGCTCTTGCAAGCCCGAGGACGACTACGATCAGCACTGCGCCGCGCAAAACTCGTCGCGCAACATCGACCGTTGGTTGCAGCAACGGAATCAGTTTCGTGCCGAGCAGAAGGTAGAGCACGGCGCAACCCGCAAGAATAAGTGCGTGGGTAACGAACCAGAATTTGTCTCTTCCGCGTGCTTTAACCTTTTGGCGAGCTTTTTCACCGGTGGCTCGCTGAAGCTCTTTCCGAACTTCAGGCTTTTCTGAAATTTCTTCTGCGGTCTCAGGCATCATTAT
>QHOM01000093.1 GCA_003218785.1 Verrucomicrobiota bacterium | reverse complement strand
AAGTGCTGACACAACAAGACGCAAAGGTTCTCGACGCTGCCCTCCGGCTGCTTGAGAGTGACAAAGACACCGCCGTTGGTGAAAACCGCATCAAGGTGTTGACCAATACCCTCCCCGCATTGAAGGCTGCGTCCGCGCAGCCACCGCGCATTGCAGGTGACGCGCAGAACTCACCACCAGAGACATGACTTCCTGGAGGCGATTTCGGCTGAGGTCTGATGAAAGCGGGAAGGCGTCCTTCAGCCCAGCGACGCTGAACACTCTGAACGGTTTGAACACTTTGTCACGATGAAATGAGCTCATTCCAAACATCGTCCACTCGACTGGGACCAGAGCACCAAGGAGGCAGGCCACAAGTGCCACGGACCAGTATCGGTGATACGGTCTCCAGAAGGCGAGAAACGCAGCTGGCGCCCCCGGCAGGACTTGAACCTGCAACCCTCTGCTTAGAAGGAGTCCGGTCGTTTCCGCATCGAAGTCGGGGCCATTCGTATCTGAGCGACGATACCCAAGAATAGCAGGCAGATGCTTAGCAAAGCCATAGGTTTGAGCATCTGCCTCCACAACGGACTGATCATTTCAATCCGATACAGCTTCGCAGGATCCCGAGCGTGGCGCTACTCGGTCACATGGCCGAGCAGCCCTGACTCGAAGCAAGCCCGGCGGCGATCTGGCCCTTAATTCGCCATTTTCAGATTCAGAACATGACCTTTAGACAGAGGTTAGAGCGATCTTAACAGCCTGTGTCCGAGACGGCAGACGACCTGCCTCCAATTGACCGCCGGTCAGGCAATAAGATTGTCCTTATCACTAAGTCACCCGACCGGGTGCCATCTCACTTTGACTGCTAGGCATTCACAACATCCAGAGCAGAAACCTCAAACGGCTTCTAGTATGCGGCCATCACAACGAAGGAGGTTTACATCAATGACAACAAGCTCCTCGTTTGGTTCCGGCGTTTTCTCATAAGTTTTTCATCCCATCTTCACAAATCTCTGCACTGCCACTCGTACTCTCGTTCCAGAACAGAACAGGAGGAGAGCAATGCACGTCCAGATTGTCAACTTCAACTTGAAAGACATGACCGACGCCGGGTTCCGTTCGATGGTGAACGAGGTCGCGCCGGCCTTCGCGAGCGTGCCCGGGCTGCTCGGCAAGATCTGGCTCGCGGACGTCGGCAAGAACACTTAAGCACCCGGCTACGAACTAAAAACTTTCGAACCAGGAGAAGATCATGAAACTGTCGAACAAAATCGTCCTCGTTACCGGCGGAACTTCCGGCATCGGACTTGAAGCTGCGAAGTTGTTCCGGGAGGAAGGTGCGACCGTTATAATCGTCGGGCAGAATCCTGACCGGTTGCAATCTGTCGCAGGTCAACTCGGGGACAGCGTTACCGTGCTGCGCGGCGACGTGAGCAAGCCCGCCGCGGTTGAAAGCATCATCAAGCAGATCAGTGAAAAGTTCGGCCGTATCGACGTACTATTCGCGAATGCCGGGATGGGTCTTGCCTCGCCTTTGGAAGCCGTCACCGAAGATCAAATCGACAGGCAATTCGATGTGAACTTCAAGGGCGTCTTCTTCGCCATTCAGAAAGCTGCTCCGTTGTTGGCCAAAGGCGGCAGCATCATTGTGACAACTTCGTTCCTAAACGAAGTGGGCGTGCCTGGCCTTTCTATCCTATCGGCCACGAAAGCAGCCGTTCGTTCGCTTGTGCGGTCGTTGGGCGCGGAATTTGCACCGCGTGGCATTCGCGTGAACGCAGTGAGTCCCGGCCTGACCAGCACGCCGTTTCACGGCAAGCTCGGACTTTCCGAGAAGCAACTCAACGAAGCGGCCTCGGCAATCGGGAATCGGGTCCCGCTTCATCGTTTCGGCGAGGCCGGGGAAATCGCAAAGGCAGCCCTGTTCCTCGCGAGCGACGATTCCTCCTTCATGACCGGATCGGAACTGGTCGTCGATGGCGGCCTAACGCAGATTTGATTTTCTCGGTGCGACACGAAGGCGGTGGATGAGAAAATTGATAATCGCGCGCTTGATTCCGGAGATGGTAGGCGCGGCGATTCGATCTCTTCGCCGCCCGGTCGGCGCTCCACCTTCTGGGTGGCGCGTGTGAAGTAGACAGAAATGGCTTATCGGACAGGTTTTTTGGGGGCTTGATGGGCCGCTTGAGGGACCTATCCCCATCAGGCGGGCTTCCTCGTTCAATGCGGGCGCCCCCAAAGCGGATCATTTGTGTGTCGGGGCCGCGGAGAATGGCAAACGCGACGTTGGCGGCCTCGGATGGGCGCGGCCTTGTTTGGCCTTTTGCCACAAATGTCATATATGTGACGTTATGCGATCGCCCAAGAAGCTCGAGGGCTTGCTGAATCTCATCCGCGCCGGCGCGGGTGAAGACGGGATCTACGCGCTCGCGGCGGCAGCGCGGAGCCCGCGGAGCGAGGGGAGCACACGGGGAGGAGGGTCTCGTAGTGAACAGAACGGACGTTATCGGACATTCTTCCGGACGGCGGACTCCGCTTGTTTACGGTGGCGTCTATATCTGGCATGATGCGGCCGCTATGCAGGCTTACTTGGCCTCAGACCTGGCTAAAGGCGTCGTGGGCAACCCAAACTTCGCAAACCTCACTTCGCGCGACTTCGAGGTGCTCAGCGGGCCAACAACTAGTTCTGGCGGGCCCGTCGCGGCGTCACTGACGGCGACAGCCAGCCTGGCTTCATAGCCGCGCCGCTGTCGCGCGGTGGTGTAGAGTCTGACCGGTGGGATAGACCGATGGCCAACGAAGTCCGCACAGTCCCCGGCTCGGGATCGCCTCCCCAGTTCGTCGGTCGTGAAGCCGAATTGGGCAGCCTGCTCACCGTGCTAGATGACGCCGGCCCCGTACTCGTTTATGTGCACGGCATCGCAGGCGTGGGCAAGTCGGCGCTAGTCTCAGCTTTCGCCGACCGAGCTCGGTCAGCTGGCGCGACCGTCGTTCTGCTGGACTGCCGGTCCATCGAGCCAACGGACCGCGGCTTCATTCACAGTCTGGCATCGGCTGTCGGCGCTCGGGCATCGACTTTGGGAGCTGTCTCGGAGCGAATTGGGCGCCTGGGCCACCGCGTCGTGCTCGTCCTCGACACCTACGAAGTCTTTCGCTTCCTCGACACTTGGTTACGTGAGACTTTTCTCCCGTCCCTTGGCGCGAACGTCCGCCTGGTGCTTGCAGGCCGTGAGCCGCCGGTAACGGACTGGCTGGCATCTGCGCACTGGCACGCCCTTGTGCGCTCGGTGGCGCTGGAACCGCTAGGAGATGCCGCGGCATTGGAATTGCTCTCGCGTAACGGCGTAGGAGAGCGGGAAGCACTGCACATCAACCGCTTCGTCCACGGGCACCCGCTGGCCTTACGACTCGCCGCCGCGACGTTGTCCGAACGGCCGGACCGCAGTCTCGAGGGCGAGGCCATCCCCATGGTCGTCGCTTCCCTCGCGCGCATGTACCTCGCCGACGTTGGCGATCCGGTAACGCGAGCTGCGCTCAGCGCCGCCGCTTCCGTGCGACGCGTGACGCGCTCGTTGCTGCGGGCGATGCTCCCGGACGCGCCCGATGATGCTTTCGAGCGCTTGCAAGCTTTGCCGTTCGTCTACAGCGGCAGCGATGGGCTAATCGTGCACGATGCGGTGCGGGACGCAATCGCCCGCCACCTGCGCGCTACAGATCCGACAACCTACCGCGAGTTACGCCGCCGTGCTTGGCAGCAGCTGCGAGATGAAGTCAGTACCGCGGGTATCGAAGAACTCTGGCGCTACACGGCAGATGTCCTCTACATCCTCGAGAACCCTTCTATCCGCGAGGCTTTCTTCCCGAGCGGCGGCCCTCAATACACGGTCGAGTTGGCCCGGGGTGCGGACGACGCCGCCGCGATCGAACGGCTCGCCGCGATGCACGAAACGCCCGAAGCTGCCACCGCCGTCAGCCTGTGGCTGAAGCAGCGGCCCGAGTCGTTTCACGTCGCACGGGACCGCGACCGGGTGGTGCGCGGCTTCTACGCGATGTTTAGTCCCAATCCGGCAGACACTGCTCTCGTGGAGCAGGACCCCATCGCCAGTGGTTGGCAGCGCCACATCGACGCCAACCCGATGCCATACGACCAGCGTCCGGTTTTTGTGCGCTACTTGCTGTCCGAGCAGGGCGGCGAGATGCCATCGCCGGAGCAGGCAGCGTGCTGGCTGGACATCAAGCGCACCTACATGGCGATGCGTCCCGAACTGCGCCGCATCTACATGGCCCTACGAGAGCCAGCCCAAAGCGCCTTCAAACCCGTCACCGACAAGTTGGGATTCGAATCATGCGGCGCCGTAGAGGTGGGCGGCGATGTCTACCACCTGAACGTGAACGACTTCGGCCCCGAATCCGTAGACGGCTGGCTGGCTGGACTTGTCGCGGCGGAGCTAGGCGTTGATGTCCCAGAGGTGCTGGACCGGCGCGCGCACGAGCTCGTACTCGGCAAGGAGAGGGTGCCGCTGACCCGGCTCGAGTTTGGCCTGCTGGAGTACCTGCTGGATCGTGAAGGCCACGCAGTGAGCCGCGCATCCCTAATCCAGGACGTCTGGGGCCACAGCTACACTGGTGGCAGTAATGTCATCGAGGCAGTGGTACGCAGCCTGAGGAAGAAGCTACGGGAGCGCGCCTCATGTGTGGAGACGGTCTCGGGTGTCGGTTATAGATTTCGTTCTGGGTGACCTGAGCGGCGTGCAGCGCCTAGGTGCGACCGAGCGCTGGCTCCTGGACGCGGAAGGTCTCGGATGCGGATGGGAGCGGCCACACGTACTGGGTGGACTACTCACCGGACGGCGGGGAGACGTGGGTGAACCTGGCGATGAACCTCGATGAGGCTGGTCTCGCCGTGGACTTCGACACGCTGGCGGCCTCGGACGGGCAAGGCGTTCACTCCGCGTTAGCAAGGTGCTCGGAGCTTCGTCCGCCGGTTGACATCTCCATCCTAGGGTAGCGATCCACCGCCAGGCTTGATCAAGTTAACGGGCTTATCACGCGGCTGAATGATCACCAATTGGCCCAGTGTCGTCGAGCGACCAATCTCAGGCCAATCCGCTGTCTAGCGGCGAAGGGATGCCAATCCCCGGGAGCGCCCTAAGCGAGCGCCGCCCATGGTCCTCGAGGAATCTGGCCGATTTGACCGTTAGAACGAGGATCAGCATGGAATGGTAAGGCAGCTGGTCGTGGCCGAAGGCAGAGGGTCGTTTCTTCTCGGGTTGAACTCGAGCAAATCCAATATATCACCAAAAGAAACAGACGGGATTCTGGTGATACAAGGCGGAAACAGTGCGTTCGAGACGCTTGGTGCACCGTGGCTGCCAGCCAAGCGCCATTGGCGCCCCCGGCAGGATTCGAACCTGCAACCCTCTGCTTAGAAGGCAGATGCTCTGTCCGTTGAGCTACGGGGGCGCACTTCTATTTTAATAGTACGAAAGGAGCGGCGGCCTTCGCTACTCTTTAAGCGGCGCGGGCGCGGCATGACAGGCACCGCTGCCGGCGTCCCGGAACTTGACCCCGGCCTGCGGATGAACTCCCAGTCGTAGCCGGCGGGATGGAGGGTCAGCTTTAGCACGCCGAGGGTATCATCGTTGCTTATCTCGCTGTTCGGCTGGC
>QHOM01000128.1 GCA_003218785.1 Verrucomicrobiota bacterium | reverse complement strand
CCGGCCGAATCACGATGGCCACATCTGGATTGGCCTGCTTCAACTGAGCCAGGTGCGCGGTGAGCGTTTGCCAATCGACCACTTGATTGTTAAACCGAATCGTCTCGGTGCGGTCGATCGACACTGTTTGGACTTGTGATGAATTGATCGGCGGATTGGTAGCACCGCTGGATGGGATCACGAGGTTCATGCTATTTTCCAGCAACGGCGTTGTGATCATGAAAATGATGAGCAACACGAACGCGAGATCGAGCAGCGGCGTGACATTAATCTCGCTCAGCGTCGTCAAGCTATTGCGCTGAGAATAACGTCTCATTTGCGAAAGACGGATTCCCGCGAGCCGTGATCGACGTATTTGTGCTCAAACTCGGATGCGAGTTCGGCGGCAAAGTTGTCCATTTCAACGATGACGCCGCGAATGCTGGTGATCAGAAAATTGTAACCGAACATGGCCGGGATGGCGACGCATAGCGCGGTCACCGTCGTGATGAGCGCACCGGAAACGCCGGGCGCCATCGACGCAAGATTCGGCGCGCCAGCTTCGGCAACGCCCGTAAAAGCATCCATCACGCCCCAGACTGTGCCGAGTAATCCGAGAAAGGGCGAACCGCTCACCGCTGTGGCGAGCAAAATCATTTGCGATTCAAGTGCAAGCGCCGTCTCGCCCACGGCTCGCTCCATGGCAGCGTTCACCGCACCCATTTGCGCCGGCGAAATTTTATCAGCGATCTCAAGTCGCGCGCGAAAGGTGTCGTCCACTTCCGGCGAACCGAGAAGATGAAACGTCATTTCCTCGCAACCGGCGCGATACACATTAAACACGGGCGATCCCGGGAATCGCGCGTTCTTCTCAAACAAGCGCAGCGGTTGTCGATCTTGCCGAAAAGCGGCGAGGAACCGGGCGTTCTGTCGCCGCGCGAAGCGGATGACGCGCAATTTCGTGATCATGATTGACCAACTGAAGATTGAGGCGACGGCGAGAAGAGAGAGGACGAGCTTTCCTGCGATCGTCGCGTGATCGAACGCAAAAAGGAGACCGCCGGCCGCTAAGAATGTCGCAATGAGCATCTCCGCGTCACTGCATAAGTAATAGCGCCGTTTCGCAGAAACGCCACTTGTCATTTCGACCAAAGCGTAGCGGAGTGGAGAAACCTCTTACTGTTTAACAATGAGAGATGTCTCGACTTCGCTCGACCCGACAAATGCTACAAGCGCACCTTCTTCGGATAGGTCGGCTGCGTTTTAGCGAACGCGATAAATCCAATCCCGATCGCAATCAAGAAGAACGAAAAGAACTGGCCGCGCGTGAACGGGCCTATCAACGCCGCGTCGGGTTCGCGGAAATATTCGATCACGATCCGAAAAATCGCGTACAAGACAAAAAACAGTCCTGTCAACACTCCGTTTGGCTGGCGTGTGCGCGTGCGCACGAACCACAGAACGGCGAACAAAACGATCCCTTCGAAAAATGCCTCGTAGAGCTGCGATGGATGGCGCGGCGTCAAGATCGAGCGCAAAGCGGTCGCGACTTTTGGCTGGCGATACACCGCGCCGATGATCGCGTCCGGCGTAGTCAACGATGGATCGATTTGCGCGCACGTCGCGATGGCGCGATCTGCTTCCGCGGGATGATCGAGCAACTCCTTTGGAAATTGCATCGCCCACGGAAGATTTGTGATGCGTCCATAAAGTTCTCCGTTGATGAAATTGGCGCAGCGGCCAAAGAACAAACCAATCGGCGCAGTTACAACCAGATTATCGCCCAGGTTCGTCCATGAGACTTTGTGCCGGTGCGAGTAGTAAAAAGTGAAGAGCAACAGCCCAAGCATCCCGCCGTGGCTCGCCATTCCGCCTTCCCACACTCGCAAGATCGACAACGGCTCGCGCAGCATTTCGGGTTTGTAGAAAAAGACGTAACCGAGCCGACCACCGATGATCACACCGAAAAGCGCGCAGCCAGTGATGAAGTCGCCGACTCGCTCCGCGGGCAGATCGGCAAACCCGCGCTTGGCGAGCCAGAAGAAAAGGAGATAGCTGGAGATAAAAGCGAGCACATAAGCCAGCCCGTACCAGCGCGGCCCGACATTATCGTAAATTCGAAAAATAAGCGGATTGAGATCGTGCAAATAATAAGCGAGCACAGGCGGGGATTCTTAGCGATCTTACGGATACGAGCAATCAAAACGCGTGGCATCCCGAGCCGCGAAAAGAGTAAAGGATCTCATCATTAAGGGAGACTTCGACCCCTGTTGGGTGAATCAGTCACCCAATGCCAGGTTGTTCTCACTCCGTTGCGGGATCAGGCCGACAACGTTTTCTTAGCGCGCGACGAGCTCAACACCTTGCGTAGGAATGGCGCGGTTCGACTGATGCGATTCTTGGCGACTGCTTCCGGCGTGCCAACAGCTACAACCTGGCCTCCATCGGCGCCTGCTTCCGGGCCGAGGTCGACGATGTAATCTGCTTCCGCGATAATGCTGAGATTGTGTTCGATTACAATCACTGTGTTGCCTTCGTCCACAAGGCGATGCAGCACCTTGAGCAGCAGTTCCACGTCCGCCATGTGCAGGCCGATCGTGGGTTCCTCCAGCAAATACAATGTCGAGTCCGGCTTACGCATTTTCCGAATCCGCTCGTTTGCCGCGCGATTGACTCCCCGCTTTAGTTGCGTCACGAGCTTCAGGCGTTGTGCTTCGCCGCCACTCAAGGTCGGACTCGGCTGCCCAAGTTTGAGATAACCCAGCCCCGTATCAACCAGCAAGGAAAGCGGTCGCGCAATTTTCGGATGCGCCGAAAAAAACTGTGCCGCTTCTTCGATTGTCATTTCCATCACGTCGCCGATCGATTTTTCATTATAGAGGACCTCGAGCGTCTGCGGGTTGTAACGGCAGCTTCGGCAATCTTCGCAGGGCACATAACTGCGGGGCAGAAAACTCATCTCCAGCTTGATCACGCCCTGACCCTTGCAGGTTTCGCAACGACCGCCTTCCGCGTTAAACGAAAATCGACTCGCCGAATACCCGCGCACGCGCGAGACAGGCAGCTGCGCGTAAAGATTTCGGATTTCGTCGAATACTTTGATGTATGTGCCCGGCGTCGAACGCGACGTTTTACCAATCGGCGATTGATCGACTTCGTAAACCGCTTCGATTTCCGCCGCGCCGCTAAAGAGCTTGAAAAAATTGCCGTTACCGGGTCGCTTCCTCTTTTCCAACTCGTCGCGGACCGCCGGCCAAAGCACTTCGTGCATTAATGTCGATTTTCCTGAACCGGAGATACCGGTGATGACCGAAAGTCTTCCGATCGGAAAGCGAACATCGATATCTTTCAAATTGTTCGCGCGAGCCCCGCGAACTTCGATCCAGTTTTCGACATCGCGCAATGCTCGCCG
The DNA here is from genome assembly GCA_003218785.1 of Verrucomicrobiota bacterium. Classification (GTDB taxonomy): domain Bacteria; phylum Verrucomicrobiota; class Verrucomicrobiia; order Chthoniobacterales; family UBA10450; genus Udaeobacter. The sequence goes on along the minus strand of QHOM01000128.1, from coordinate 13,549 downwards.
CGATTTTCGAATGGGATGACAAAGCGGCGTTTTCAAACAACGTCCCGTCTCGGAGTTTTTCGCACGCTCGATATCGCGCAGGGTTCCCTGGACGACGACTTCCCCGCCATGCACGCCTGCGCGCGGGCCAAGATCGACAACGTGGTCGGCGCGCCGCATCGTCTCGTCATCGTGCTCGACAATGACGAGCGAGTTTCCTTTCTTCCGCAGCGCAGCGAGCGTGTCGAGCAGCCGAAAATTATCGCGCGGATGCAACCCAATTGTCGGCTCATCGAGCACATAAAGCACGCCGCGTAGATTCGATCCAAGTTGCGCCGCCAGACGAATTCGTTGTGATTCGCCCCCGCTCAATGTTTTCCCTGAACGGCCAAGCGCAAGATAACCGAGACCGACGTTTTCCATGAAACGCAACCGCTGTTGAATTTCTGGAAGCAACTCTTCGGCGACTGTTTTCTGTGTCCCGCGAAACCGCAGTTTCCCAATAAGCTTTCGGGCTTCGCTTGCCGAAAGCGCGGTAAAATCGTCGATCGCGTATCCCTGTAGACGAACGTGACGCGCCACCGCGTTTAAGCGCGAGCCGTGACAACTCGGGCACTCGCGCGCTTCTTCTTCGTCGATCCACTCGGACTCGCGTTCGGCTGCCAGTTCGTTCTCTAGAACCGACTCGCCGTTGTCGCCCGCGCCAGTTTGCAGATCCCGATTCCAAATTTCACCGAACCCGCCGCATTCTTCACAAGCACCATGCGGCGAATTGAAGGAAAACAAACGCGGATCGAGTTCCTCGAAGGCGCGGCCACAGTTGGGACAACTCATCTCAGTGCTCACGATGATCAGACGATTTTTCGAGTCGAGCAGGCGCGCGGTGCCGCGACCGATCTCCAGTGCGCGCCCCGTGAGACTACGCGCTTTCAAGATCCGCTTGGCATCGATCATGCCCACGACGACGTCAATCGTGTGCTCTTTGAAACGCTCCAGTTTTCGAAATTGAGAAATGGGAATCAGTTTTCCATCGACATAAAGCGTTTCGAACCCCTGGCGTTCAGCCCAGTGCGCAACATCGGTATGAAAACCCTTGCGCGCTTTGACGAGCGGCGCGAGCACCTTGAGCACCCCGCGTTTCGCCGCTGATTCCACCTGTTTTAGGATCGCAGCGACGCTCTGCTTTTCGACGGGCAAATCGCAATTGGGGCAAAATTGCGTTCCGGTTTTCGCAAAGAGCAATCGTAGGAAATGATAAACTTCGGTCACTGTCGCGACGGTCGATTTGCCACCGCCGCGCGTAACGCGTTGCTCGATCGCGACGCTCGGGGGCAGACCCTCGACGAGATCGACATCGGGTTTTTCGAGTTGTTCGACGAACTGCCGCGCGTAAGGCGACATACTGTCGAGAAATCGTCGCTGTCCTTCCGCAAACAGAATGTCGAACGCAAGAGTCGATTTGCCCGAGCCGCTCAAGCCGGTGATGACCACCATTTGCTCCCGCGGGATTTTGACGTCGATGTTTTTCAGGTTGTGCTCGCGTGCACCGTGGACCTGGATCGCGGCCTTCGCTCCATTTACGCGGAAACGGGGAGCCTCTTCAGCGGCTCGCGCTAACTCGACGTTGTCATCGTGAGCGTAAGCGAAGGATCTCTCTGACTCGCGCGGTATTTTGTGAGGTCCCTCGCCGTCTCCGCGGCTCGGGATGACATGCAGCGCTTTGGGAGATTTCGAAAGAACCTGTCGCAAGAATCTGCCCGTGTGCGAATTCTCCGCCTTCGCGATTTGCTCCGGGGTTCCAGTTGCGACCACCCCGCCGCCGGCGTCACCCGCTTCCGGGCCAAGATCGACAATCCAATCAGCGCACTTGATCACTTCGACATTATGCTCAATCACCACGATGGAATGACCACGATCGACCAGCCGCTGAAATAATCGCAAAAGCATCGCAACATCGTCGAAGTGCAGACCGGTCGTTGGCTCGTCAAAAATGAAAAGATCACCTGCTGATTCCCCTCTTGTTGAACGTTGAGAGTTATGCGTTTGTGCGAGATGGCCAACCAGCTTTAGCCTCTGCGATTCACCGCCAGACAGCGTGCTGAGCGGCTGACCCAATTGCAGATAACCAAGCCCAACGTCTCCGAGCACACTAACCGGCAGTTGAACTTTTAGAACGTGCGGCTGAAAACGTTTGCCTTCGCATTCCGCGCAACGCACATAGAGATCGCTCAAAAATTGCATCTCGATTTTTTCATAGCCTGTGCCTGAGCAGCGTTCACAGCGTCCACTGCCGGAGTTAAACGAGAACGCGCTCGCGGTAAGTCCCTGCGACATCGCTTCCGACTGCGCGGCGAACAATTCGCGAACACGATCGTAAAGTCCGAGATAGAGAAGCGGTGTTGACCGCGGCGTGCGCGCCAGCGGTGCTTGATCGACCATGACCACGTCACGGATGCGATGCGCGCCGGTGATCGATTTGCACGCACCCGGTTCCTGATCGGATGATTGCCCCTTCGCGACCAGCAGATTCCGATAGAGCACGTCATGGATCAGCGTGGACTTTCCGGAACCAGAGACGCCGGTGACACATGTGAAAATGCCCAGCGGAAGATCGACGTCGATGTTCTTGAGGTTGTGCTGTCGCGCGCCGATGATCTTGATGAATGACGTCGATCTTCTCCGCGATTTCGGGACCGTAATCGATTTGTGACCGCTGAGATAATCGCGCGTTAGTGAATGATGGATCGGCTTCTCCGAGGACGATGCCATCTCGAAAGTAGCAACGCGGCTCAAATTTGATCGCTGCGCGATTGTGGTTGGCAACGCGTTCGGAGAACGCGATGCACCTAAAAACGAGGCGAGCGATCCGTTCCAAACCAATTCGCCGCCGTGCTCGCCGCGTCCCGGCCCGATGTCGATAAGATTATCAACCGCGCGAATGATTTGTTCCTCATGCTCGACCACGAGCAGCGTGTTGCCTTTGTCGCGTAGGTTGTGCATCACGCGCACTAGCCGGCCAACGTCGCGCGGATGCAAACCGATGCTCGGTTCATCCATGACGATCCAGTGTTAGATAGCCAACCCCGACTTCGCAGAGATAATTGAGGCGCGCACAGATTTCGTCGCGCAACATTCGCGCGGTCGAATCGTTGGACGGGATATCGATCGCCATCAGCAAATCGCGCCCATCGGAAATCGAAAGCGCTTGAAATTCTGGAAGCGTTAACTGTAGCGGCGCTGTGCGAGCGCCGTCTCGACGGTCATAGACGGCCGCTACAATTTCATAATTGAGCGCTTCAGGTTGATATCGCCCGCCCTTGCAACCGGGACAGGTTACGTAAGCTCGATAGCGGCTGAGCAAAACGCGCACATGCATCTTGTAAGTCTTGCTTTCGAGCCAGCGAAAGAATCCGCGGACGCCATACCACCGATCGTCTTCCTCTTCTGTATAACCGCCTGACTGTTTCTCGCCTTCGATGACGAAGTCCTGGTCGGCCTTCGGCAATTCCTCGAAGGGAACATTGATATCGATCTCTTCGCGCGCGCAGGCTCGAAGCAAATCTTTCTGCGATTCTCCGAACTCGGCACCGCGAAAAACGCGCACCACGCCTTGTTTGATGCTCAAGCTGCGATCTGGAATCGCCTTGTTTAGATCAATTGCGATGGTACGACCAAATCCGCGGCATTCCGGGCACGCGCCGAGTGGATTATTAAAACTGAAAAGCCCCGTTGTGGGCGGGCGAATGTCGAGATCGCAATGGGCGCAATGCCAGCCGGTGGAGAAGGGACGGTCAGAAACTGTAGTGGCGGCCGTGTCGGCCGCTTTCCTGGAGGTTGCAGGCGAGACGCCTGCCTCTACAGCCATTATGACCACATTGACTTGGCCTTTGCCAAATCGCAGGGCGGTTTCGATCGCTTCGATCAGACGTGCGCGGTTTTCCTCAGAGATTGCGATGCGATCCTGAATTACCTGGACGCGGGCGCCAAGGCGTTTGGTTTTTGGATCGGCATCCACCCGCACGATTTCATTGTTGATCCATAGGCGGAGATAACCCTGTTGCTGGAGAAATTCGAAAAACTTGCGCGGCTCGGTTTTCGGGGGAACGGCAATCCAGAAAGTGACGAGAACAGTTTTCCCGACGCAGTCGTGCAACACCTGATGACCGATTGACTGCGCGGTTTCAGGGCGAATTTCGCGGCTGCAACTCGGACAGAACGCGCGAGTAACCCGTAGCCAGAGCAATTTCAAATAATCGTTGATTTCCGTCATCGTGCCGACGGTCGAGCGCGAGCTCTTGATCGGATTTGACTGCTCGATTGCGATCGCAGGAGGGATACCGCGAATGTCGTCCACGCGTGGCTTGTCCATGCGGTCGAGGAACTGCCGCATGTAGGGGCTGAACGTTTCGACGTAACGACGCTGGCCTTCGGCGTAAATGGTTTCGAAGGCCAGGCTCGATTTGCCGCTGCCGCTCGGGCCGGTAACAACGGTCAGTTTGCCGAGCGGAAGATCGACATCGATTCCCTTGAGATTATTCTGGCGCGCCCCGCGAATCTCGACGCAGTCCGCCGCGGCGGAAGAGGCGACACGATGTTTTTCAGCAGCCTTCGAATCCACTGGAAACTATCCGAGATCGCGGCGCGGTTCGCAAATGTTTGGTAGGGCGAGCCTCTGTCGAGCCGACTAGCTCGCCGCATCCTTCGCGCCGTAGCGATCAGAATAATTTGTCGGCTCCGCGGAGCGTCGCCCTACCGGCCCCAGCGGGCGATTGAGTCAATCGCCCCTACCTAAAACGGCGTGGGAGGTTGGCGATTATTCCGCGAACCGTGTGGCCAGCTTCTCGCGTTGCTTTTGCAATTCCCGTGGGACGCCGCGGCCTAACGACTCGAAAAACTTTTCATGCGCGGCGATCTCCTTTTGCCATTCCTCGTGATCGACACCGAGAAGTTCGATGATGCATTTGTGCTCAACGTCAAGGTCTTCAAGATCGAGATCGTGGGGGCCGGGCAGCCAGCCGATGGGCGATTTGACTGCGCCGCCGGTGCCTTCGCAGCGATCGATCATCCATTTGAGCACGCGCATGTTCTCGCCGAACCCTGGCCAGAGAAACTTTCCGTCCGTACCTTTGCGGAACCAGTTCACGTGAAAGATGAGCGGCGGGTTGGTGAGGCGCTTACCGATCTCGATCCAATGCCGGAAATAATCGCCGATGTTATAGCCGCAAAACGGCAGCATCGCCATCGGATCACGACGCACCTGGCCGACCGCGCCGGTCGCTGCAGCGGTTGTTTCCGAGGCCATCGTCGCTCCGAGATAAACACCGTGCTCCCAGTCAAACGCCTGAAAAACGAGCGGCATCGTGTCGCTGCGGCGGCCGCCGAAGATGATGGCGCTGATCGGGACGCCCTCGCCGCGTTCCACCTCCAGATCGAGCGCGGGATTGTTGCGCATCGGCGTGGTGAACCGGCTGTTTGGATGCGCGGCCTTCTCTTTTGAATCCGGCGTCCAATCGTTGCCACGCCAATCGATCGCGTGTTTCGGCGGCATGCCGTTCTTGCCTTCCCACCAAACGTCGCCATCGTCGGTCAGCGCGACGTTCGTGTAGAGCGTGTCGTGCGCGATCGATTTCATCGCGTTCGGATTCGACTTGCAACTTGTGCCCGGCACAACCCCGAAATACCCGTTCTCCGGATTCACCGCGCAAAGCCGGCCATCGCGAATTTGCATCCAGGCGATGTCATCGCCCACCGTGGTGATTTTCCAGCCTTTGAAATGCTGCGGTGGAATGAGCATGGCGAAATTTGTTTTCCCGCACGCGCTTGGGAATGCCGCCACGACGTAATGCTTGCGGCCCTCCGGCGATTCGATTCCAAGAATGAGCATGTGCTCCGCCATCCAACCCTGTTTGCGCGCCAGATACGACCCGATGCGTAGCGCGAGACATTTTTTGCTGAGCAAAACATTCCCGCCGTAGCCTGAACCCACAGAAATAATAGCGTTGTCCTGCGGGAAATGACAGATGAACCGGCGCGTTGGATCGACATCGAGCAACGAATGCACACCGCGGTTCCATTCCGCTTTTGGATCATTGCCGAGTCGTTTCAGCGCGATTTTGCCCATGCGCGTCATGATTCGCATGCTGAGCACGACATATTTTGAATCGGTGATTTCGAACCCGACCTTCGTTAGGGGCGAATCGGGCGGCCCCATGATGTAAGGCACGACAAACATCGTGCGTCCGCGCATCGCGCCTTTCAGCAGTCCGTGTAATTTCGAATATGTCTCCGCCGGTTCCGACCAGTTGCTCGTCGGTCCGGCTTCCTCCTTGGTCGGCGTGCAAATGAATGTGAATTGTTCGACACGCGCGACGTCGTTCGAGTTGGACCGGTGCAAATACGAGCGCGGAACTTTTTTCTCGTTCAGCTTGATCAGCACGTTCTGCTTCAACGATTCCACGATCAGGAATTCATTTTCGCGCTCCGAGCCGTCACACCAAAAAATATTCTCCGGCTGCGCCAGCTTGGCGACGTCCCGCACCCAATCAAGCACCGCTTGATTCGTTGGCTTGGCATCGCCGATTCCAGTCAGCGGTGAAATAGCAGGCGCGATATCTTTCATGAATGTAACTGTCGATCTCTGCGGGCAGGTCAAAAAAATGAAGTGATAATCTTCGCCGCATCAGTCGCGTCTCCAAGCGAAAATTTCACGGCCAACGTCACGCAGGCGAAACGGATTTGCTGTGGCGAACAGACAAGATATCTGTGTTCCAATATTTTTTTCGCGCGTCCGCGAACTTGGCTTGCTTGTTCAGAACGCTGGCTGTTTATTTCTTTTATGTTCGGAGTGACCACCTCCGATGATTATCGTCCAGTTGCGTGGATGGGCCGCTACCCTGTCGACGTGACCACGATGCTGGTCGGGGTGCATGTCGCAATGGCGATTCTCGCGGCCCTTCTCGTTGCATTCGGCGGAGGTTCGATTTTGGGCTATTTGCAATTCGATAGTGCGGGAGTGTGGTACGGCGGCCAGGTCTGGCGCCTTTTCACCTACGCGTTCGTTCATGCACCATCGTCTCTTCTCTGGTTTGCGATCGAGATGTACATGCTTTTCGTCTTCGGACGCGAGGTGGAACGTTTTATCGGACGTCACGCTTATATTGTGCTTTACGCTGTGCTGCTAATTGCACCAACGATTGTGCTGACTACCTGGGGGCTCCGGCAGCGTTCCGCTCTTGCCGGTTCACCGGCGTTGCACTTTGGAATTTTTGTTGCCTTTGCGACGATCTATCCACGTGTGGAATTGTTCCTCCGCATAATGGCAAAATGGGTGGCCCTGATTCTCGCTGGCGTTTACACCTTTCAACTGCTTGCCTATCACGCATGGACTGATCTGACCGTGGTCTGGACGAGCATCGGCGCAGCTTTTCTTTTCATTGAGTTGCCATGTTGTGCAAAAGCCGCGCCCAAGCCGCGCTGCCGAGCCCGACGATGTCTATGCCTCGATCGATCCGATCCTCGATAAAATCTCGAAATTCGGGATTGGAAGTTTAACCGCAAATGAGCGGCGGCAACTGGATCGCGAACGCGACCGTCTCCTGAAAAAATCGGAGTGAGTCTGTAGTGGCGGCCGTGCCGGCCGCTCTTCGCATGGCTTTCCGCCAAGGGTTACTTTTGCGCGAGACGCGACTCCATCGCCTCGCAGATAACGTGAAGAAGAAGCTGATGCGCTTCCTGAATTCTGGCGGTTGAATCGCTCGCGACTAGAAGATCAACATCGGCAATGCCGATGGTCGAACCGCCATCGCGTCCAAGAAACGCGATGGTTTTCAGCTTCCGAGATCTCGCTTCTTCCAGCGCCCGCAGGACATTTTTCGATTTGCCGGAAGTCGTCAGGCAAATCAGCAGGTCGCCGGGCACACCAAACGCCGCAACCTGGCGCGCGAAGATTTCGTCGAAACCGTAATCGTTCCCCGCCGCGGTGAGAAGTCCACCGTCGCCCGTGAGACAGATCGCCGGATAGGCGGGACGATCTTTGGCGAAACGGACGACCAGCTCCGTCGCGAAATGAGCAGCGTCGGAGGCGCTGCCGCCGTTGCCGCAAACGAGCAATTTGCTTCGCTTCGTTAGGCAATCGGTAATAAAATCCGCCGCCCGCGCGACTTCGGGTTCGAGTTTTTTTAACGATTGCAGCGTCTCGATTGAGCCGTTTATCGCTTGGTCGAGGATTGAAGAAGAATCAGGCATGAAGATGATTGTTGAGGCAAAAGATGGTGCGCGATACAGGGTTCGAACCTGTGACCCCTACCGTGTCAAGGTAGTGCTCTACCACTGAGCTAACCGCGCCCAAACCAGTGGACAAGTGACGAGTGATCACTGAACAGTCAAGAGCCTTGATCGTCGCACTGTCAATTCGTTGGTTCGGCTGCCGGAACGCGGATGGTCCGGATTTCCGGTGCTTCGTGGACACTTCATGACTGGATAACACCAGGGGCGGTGAACGCGTCGCCAGAAAAATGGACTTCAGCCCGCCGCGCGTGATCGCTGAGTACGGTCCAGACGTGCCATGGGTTCGACGCCCATTTCGCCGAAATCGCCGTGATTTACGGGAAATTCACTTGCATATCACAGTTACGATGTAAAAGGTTTGCTCGTTTAACTTTCCTCAACCCGCAATGCACACGCAATTCTCGTTCGATGATATGGCACAGGATGTGTCATATCATCGCGCCATGACGAAGATGGCGATGTTCATCGCTCGGCAGCGTAGGCACGTAGTGTTGCTAGGAAGTGCTCTGACGGAATTGGAATTGCTCCATTCGTCATAGCAATCATTATCTTCTGCCAGTTTTATCAAAGCAGATGAAATTGCAAGATATTACCCTGAGAATCTGAGATGTTTACGAATTTGGACGCTTCGACAACCCACAGCCACCTCATCCCTCCACACGGTGGCGAACTTATTAATCTCAATGTAGACGGCGAAAGAGCGGCCGAACTAAAAGCGCAATCGAGGGACTTCCCTTCGTGGGATTTGACGGCCCGCCACATCCGCGATCTTGAACTACTGCTGAACGGCGGTTTCTCTCCCTTAGGCGGCTTCATGACCAAGGCAGATTACGAAGGCGTCTGCCACAATATGAAGCTGACGAGCGGCGTTCTCTGGCCGATACCGATCACGCTCGATGTCACCGAATCTTTCGCTAAAGCCCTGAAGCCAGGGAGCAGCAAGATCGCGCTGCGGGATGCAGAGGGAGTAATGCTCGCGGTACTGCACGTGGAAGACGTGTGGCAACCGGATCGTAAAGCCGAAGCGAAGGCGGTTTTTAATACCACTAGCCCGATTCACCCCGGGGTGAACTATCTGCTGAACAAAGAAAACGCATGGTATGTGGGCGGCCGCATCGAAGGTCTCCAGCCGCCGGCGCACTACGATTTCAAGAATCTCCGTTTAACTCCGGCTGAATTGCGGGTCGAATTCGCCCGGCTGGGTTGGCGCCGTGTCGTGGCATTTCAGACGCGTAATCCCATGCATCGCGCGCACGTGGAATTGACTCTCCGCGCAGCGAAACAGGTTGAAGCTAACCTGCTGATCCATCCCTCGGTTGGGGTGACCAAGCTTGGCGACGTAGATTACTTCACGCGGGTCCGGTGCTATCAACTACTGCTCGCGAAGTACCCGCATGGGACGGCAAAACTTTCCTTGTTGCCGCTGGCCATGCGCCTGGGCGGACCACGGGAAGCGATTTGGCACGCCTTGATTCGCAAGAATCACGGCTGCACACACCTAATCGTGGGACGCGATCACGCCGGCCCGGGCAAGGACGCGGACGGAAAGTCATTGGTCTATGTGGAAGATGAAGATAAGTATTTTCCGGAGGATGAAGTTCTCAAGGATGTACACGTGCTGCATCTCTCTGGCACAGAATTGCGTCAGCGATTAAATGAAGGGCGCGACATTCCTGCATGGTTTACCTATCCCGAGGTCGTACAGGAACTGCGGCGCAGTTTTCCACCACGGCACAAACAGGGCCTGACAGTCTTTTTCACTGGCCTCTCCGGCTCCGGTAAATCGACGATTGCCAGCGTTCTCGTCACCAAATTTCTTGAAGTGGGCGGCAGACCAGTAACGCTTTTGGATGGCGACCTGGTTCGCAAGCATCTTTCTTCAGAACTCGGCTTTTCCAAGGAACATAGAGACCTCAACATTCACCGCATCGGATACGTCGCTTCTGAGATCACCAAAAATGGCGGCATCGCAATTTGTGCTCCGATCGCGCCGTATGACTCCACTCGCAAACATGTGCGCGCCATGATCGAGCCACTTGGCGGATTTATTATGGTGCATCTCTCCACATCGGTTGACGTATGCGAACAGCGCGATCGCAAAGGTCTCTACGCGAAGGCGAGGGCTGGAATTATCAAGGAATTCACCGGCATTTCGGATCCCTACGAGGAGCCTGACGATGCTGAAGTGGTGATCAACACCGCCGAGTTCACACCCGAAGAGGCTGCGCAGGAAATCATCCTACATTTAGAGCGTGAAGGCTTCATCGGACTTAATGAAGAACTGGCCTGAACGCGAAGCCAAAATCGTTCTTGTCACAAGGATCGAGAATCAAGAGCGCATTATTTTGAGAATCTCGTCGCAGGACGCGCGCATCTATGCGTCGGCGGCAGCGACGCACTCGAGAACATAATGTTGAGAAAAATATCTTCACCTCAATCCGCGCGCGATGTGCGAGACGGGCCCTTGGGGACCGGTCCGGAAAAAGCGCGGAGACGAGTCATGCTCATTGGGTTGGACTGCGCAGCGCCTGAGCTGATCTTCGATCGCTGGCTTGATGATTTACCAAACTTGAAGTCGATCTGCCGGAGCGGACTGCACGGACCGCTCCGCTCGTGCGATCCGCCCATCACAGTGCCGGCGTGGTCGGTGATGATGTCCTCCAAGAGTCCTGGTCGGCTCGGAGTTTACGGGTTTCGAAACCGTGCGGATTACTCCTACGACCGGTATTCGATCGCCAACTCGCTTGCGATTAAAGAAGACCGCCTCTGGGATATCCTCTCGCGCAGTGGAAAACGCTCCATTGTCATAGGCGTCCCGGGAACCTACCCACCACGCCCCCTGAATGGCTTAATGGTGACCGACTTCCTAACTCCAGACACGACCTGCGAGTACACGCATCCGCCTGAACTCAAACAAGAGATCGAGCGGGTGGTTGGCGAATATATTTTGGATGTGCGTGATTTTCGATCCGGCAACAAGGATAAGATTCTGGCTGACATTTATGAGATGACCCGGAAACGCTTCGCGTTTTGGGACAACATGGACCCGGCTCATCGCTTCTACGAGCCTGGCAACAAATTTGAGAACGCGATTCACGACTACTACAGAGAAGTGGACCGTGAAATCGGTGAGTTGCTCGCGTTTGCAGATGACGGGACGAGTGTGCTGGTAGTCTCTGATCACGGTGCCAAGCGGATGGATGGCGGCATCTGCGTTAACGAGTGGCTGCTCGCAAATGGCTACCTGGCTCTCGCCGAAAAGCCTGCACACGCAACGCCGCTCTCTAAAGTCAAAATTGATTGGTCCCGGACGAAGGCATGGGGCGACGGCGGATACTACGCGCGTGTCTTTCTCAATGTCGCGGGCCGCGAGCCAAACGGAACCATCGCACCAGGCGATTATGAAAAAGTGCGTGAGGAACTGAGCGCTGGACTGAAAGCTATTCCGGATGAAAACGGACACGCAATCGGCACGCAAGTTTTCCGGCCGGAGGAACTGTATAAAGAGGTGCGCGGTGTGGCGCCGGATCTGATCGTTTATTTCGGCGCTCTTTTCTGGCGCTCCGTTGGTAGCGTCGGTGACGGAAAAATACACACCTTCGAAAACGACACTGGCCCGGACGGAGCCAACCACGCGGAGAATGGCATTTTCCTTTTTCGTCCGGCTGACGACGGCATACCAGGAGGACGTCGACTCGACGGGCTGCGGATAATTGATGTTGCGCCGACGATTTTGCGTTTGTTTAGGCTGGCGATTCCGGTAGATATGGAGGGTAATGTGCTCGCTTTCGTCAATCTGTGATTAACGCCCAGCCTCGTAATTTTCTCAGTCAAATAAGAATGGTGCGCGCGCGCGCGCCTCTGCGGTTGAGCTTCGGTGGGGGCGGAACCGATATCTCACCCTATGCCGAGACGCGCGGCGGCTGCGTACTCAACGCCACGATCTCGCGCTACGTCTATGCGACATTAGTGCCCAAGTCGGAACGTTCGATCGGCTTCCGCTCGTTCGATTATGGTACGGTGGTTTACTTCACGGAGGAAGAACACTTCCTCTTCAATGGTCAAATGGATCTGGTCAAGGGGGTGCTGAAGCGCTTTGACCTCGACAAGCTCCGCTCGGACGGCTTCGATCTTTTCGTCCATGCCGACGCTCCGCCGGGCTCGGGCCTCGGCAGTTCCTCCACGTTTACTATAGCGCTCATTGGCCTGTTTCGCGAGCTGCTTGGACTACCGATTACACCCGGCGGCATGGCCGGACTGGCCTACGACATTGAACGCAACGATGTAGGAATCAAAGGCGGCAGACAGGACCAGTATGCCGCTGCTTGTGGCGGCTTCAATTTCATGGAGTTCCATGGTGAACAGGTGATCGTCACACCGCTGCGACTGACTGATTTTGTCATCAACGAACTTGAATACAACCTGCTCCTCTGTTCCACGGGGAGCCGCGAATCCCAGCCAATCATCGGCAGCCAGATGGAAAGTATGAAAAATGAGGAGGCTGAGCCGCTTGCGGCGATGGACAAGACGAAAGAAATCGCAATCGAGATGAAAAAGGCGCTACTGCTGGGAGACCTCGATCATTTCGGAGACATGCTCCACGAGGGCTGGTTGCAGAAGCAAAAGATGGCTCCGGGCATTACCACGCCGCACATTGACGAGCTTTATGCGGAAGCCCTCAAGGCTGGCGCCATTGGCGGCAAGATCACCGGGGCAGGCGGAGGCGGCCACATGATGCTCTACTGCCCCTTTAACAAACGCCACATAGTCAGAGAGCGTCTCACTGCGATGGACGCACGAATCATTGATTTTCGATTTGACGCGACTGGGATGCAGACGTGGCGCGTGTATAAATGATTTGATTCCAACACCGCCGCTTAACCAAAATTTTGAGAAGACTTACGTACAATATAATCTATATGAATCTGCTCCCGAGATGAAAAAGGATCCGAAGGTGATAATCATAGGATTGGATGCGGCGACGTGGACACTGATCCGTCCGTGGATGGCCGAAGGCGGCATGCCGAACCTGGGAAAGTTGATGAATGTGGGTGTGTCCGGAACCCTTCAGTCGGTTCTTCCACCAATTACGCCCCCCGCATGGACTTCGTTCATGACCGGTAAAAATCCTGGCAAGCACGGCGTCTTTCATTTTATCGAAACCGAAGCAGACACCTATACGATGAATTACGCCAACGCCGGTTCACGCCGCTCACCGACCGTCTGGAGGGTACTCAATGCGGCCGGACTCTCCGTGGGCACGATGAACATTCCGTTCACTTAT
>QHOM01000127.1 GCA_003218785.1 Verrucomicrobiota bacterium | reverse complement strand
TGAAGGGTATTTTGTTGGAGTAGAGGACCCAACTTTTTTCGACGCTCGCTGCACACGATTTTTGGGAGTTAATTATGATGACTTGGTCAAGCGAACTCTTGAGGGGGGATCGGACGACGAAATACTCGAATGGTGCTTTGGGCGGGGCAGAAGACCCAGCGCAGAAGAAATCGGTATCTGGAATGCGTTTCTTTCCAAACGCGGTTGGCGGGATGAAGCTAGCGCCGACCTGGAGGCGGCCAAGAAGCGATCAGGTTTGGGCGATCGTGTCGATATTCAAACATGGATAGACCTTCATGATGCTGAAGAAGGCAGGACGCCGCGGAAATGATTTTGTCTCACTTTGCGACGCGTGCTTTGGCATTTACAGCTGGGGTACTCATGACGATTGGACCGACTAGCAGGGCTGGATCCTCGGCCGACGACGAAAAGGCCGTGGCTGCGCTCGATACTGAATACCAGGCGGCTGTCAAAGCGAACGACGTTGCCACTATGGATCGCATTTTGGCCGATGACTTCTTGCTGGTAACAGGTCTCGGCAAAACCTACACAAAAACTGATCTGCTCGAGCAAGCGCGGAGGAAGAGCGTGGCCTATGAACATCAAGAGGATAGCGCCCAGAAAGTGCGAGTCTGGGGTGATACGGCAGTCGTGACCGCTCTGCTGTGGGTCAAGGGCACCGAAGATGCTAAACCTTTCGACTATAAACTTTGGTTTAGTGACACCTATGTTCGTACTCCGCATGGCTGGCGTTACGTGTTCGGCCAGGCGTCGACCCGTTTGCCCAACACGCCTTAAGACGTCTTCGGGGGCTCGCCGAACACTCTACAGATGTAATCGGTGTTTTTCCTGGCTCGCAGGCTACGGCATTGAACCCGCCGAACCCGTCGTCAGGTCTTTCACGAATTTCTCGAGCAATTCGTCAAAGCGCTCCGGCTGATCCAGGAAAACGGCGTGGGCAGCGTCCTCGACTTTTTCGAAACGCGCATGCGGAATCCGGTTTGCGCCGGCCTGCTGGCGAGCCAGTTCGTCCGATTTCGCCGAAGCGATGATCAAAGTCGGACAATCAATCTTTTTCAACGCAGCCGTGCGGTTCACCCCGAAAAGATCCGCTACCAGCATTGCGGTTCCGACGGTGGGCGGCGTTTTCATGCCAGTGGCGACGAGTCGATCGATCGTGCCCTCGGGCTGGGGCTTGCTGATAATGGCACCCATCATGCCGCGTAAATATTCTTCCTGATGCGCCTGGTAAATGGCGAACATTCTAAATTGCGCCGACGTCTCTTGCGGTCGCGCAGCGATGCCATCCGCCCCGTCGGAAGCCGCCGCATCCACCAGGAAGAGGCCGGCGAGATCATGCGTGCCGTAACGTTCGATATAAGCGGTGAGATCCTCCACTCCTTGAGACCAACCGATTAACACCGGACGACGCGCGTCCACCCGTTCGAGCAAATTGTGCAAATCCTGCCCGCGTGTTTCCGGCGTGTTGCCGCTCGTTGTTATCGTCGATTGACCCTGTGAGCGCGGATCGAAAGCGATTACGCGATGAGTTGGAGCAAAGCAATCAATCTGTTGTCGCCAAATATCGACGCCGGTGCTCCAGCCAGGAACAAAAACCAAAGTCGGCCCCGGCCCTGGTTGGCCAGCTTCGATTACGCGCAGCGATACGCCTTCGCCGACATCCACTTTTCGCTCGCGTACTCCGGGCGCGGAATCCGCGTGAACGGCGGCGTTTGCGGTAATCCCGGCGATCAGAAGGACAATTAGTCGAGGAAACAACTTCACCGCCAAGCTTATCTCGCGTGCAGGTCACAGGCAACGCAAACGCGGCCCGCGCCGACATCAGTAACGTCAGAGCGATGGCGCCAACTGCACTCAGCGCGCTCTCGCCAAGGCTGCCGCGCCAGCTGATTTCTAATCGCCGACTGCTGATCTCTCTGTCCGCTGATTCTCGAGGAACGCGAGAACGCGCTCTACGCGTAGCGAAATTTCCCGTTCGCGCCTCAGGCAATCGCACGCCAAGCTGACCGTCATGCAGATCTTTCACCGCATTCCTGCCATTTTAGGCTTCGCGATCTCCTTTGTATTCTGTCACGCCGCACGCACCGACGAAAAGCCGATGATGAAGGCGGTCGTCGCGCATGAATACGGCGCGCCTGAAGTCCTGAAATTTGAAGAGGTGCCGCGGCCGGAGCCGAAGGAAGATGAAGCTCTCGTGCGGGTAATCGCGAGCGGCGTGAATCCAGCCGACCCGCTTACACTTAGTGGAAAATATGCCCGGGAATTCGGCACACATCTGCCACTGATCCCGGGCTACGATATCGCCGGCGTCGTGGAGAAAATCGGCGCAAAGATCACAAAACTTAAAGTGGGCGACGCGGTCTACGGTTATCCAACGTTCGGCGGCGGTTGGGCAGAGTACGTCACAGCCAAAGAATGGGAAGTGGCCGCGAAACCCAAGTCTCTGAACTTTGTGCAAGCCGCGGCGGTACCAATGGGCGCGTTGACTGCATGGCAGGCATTGGTGGACGTAGCGAAGCTGCAGCCGGGACAAACCGTTCTCATCCACGGCGGCTCAGGCGGCGTGGGAAGTTTCGCAATTCAAATCGCCAAAGCGCGCGGGGCACGCGTCATCGCGACCGCGTCGACAGCAAACCAGGATCTTCTTAAGCAACTCGGCGCAGACGTGGCAGTCGATTACACAAAGACCAGGTTCGAAGATGTTGCCAGGGATGTGGACGCCGTGCTTGATCCGGTTGGCAAGGAAACGCTTCCCCGTTCTTACGACGTCGTGAAGCAAGGCGGCATCGTCATGTCGCTCGTCGCGCGTCCCGATCCGGCCGAGTTCAAGAAACGCGGGATTCACGGAGCAGCCATCTCCGTTCACCCGGATGCCGAAGACCTCACAGAGATTGCGCACCTTATCGAGGCGGGAAAGATCAAACCGGTCGTGACGCAGGTTCTGCCCCTAAGCGAAGCGATCGCGGCGCAACAACAGGCCGCGACGCATCACACGCGCGGAAAGCTCGTGCTTCGGATTGCAGATGACCCGAAAGGTTGACGCAACTCGCGGGCCTTTGAAGTTCGCCTGATGAAAAATACGTTCCTGGCAATCTCTTCGGCCGGTCCTAATCGTGATTTATCGAAAGGCACGCGTGAACAGTCCTTTTGGGATGAGCACGCGGCGTTTATCGATAAACTCGTTGACGACGGTTTTATTTTGATGGGTGGCCCTTTGGTTGATGAGGGCGGCTCTCTGTTGGTCTTCAATGCTAAAGATGAAAATGAAGTGAGAGAAAAACTAAAGAACGACCCGTGGGCCACGCACGGCATTCTGAAACTGGAGAGCGTAAAGCGTTGGCAAATCTTTATTGATGTAAGGACGTAATACTCTCCTGCTTTCTAACTTAAATGGCCCTGAGTTCCCATCGTAAGTCGTTAACCAAACGTCAGCACGATTTTGCCGAAGCTCAGGTTGGATTCCATACGCTCATGTGCCTCGCGAATTTCATCAACCGGATAGACTCGATCGATCACCGGACGAATCGCGCCGCGTGATACCAGCGGCAGGACGGAAGAGGCGAAGAGTCGCGTGGCCTCGGCTTTTTCTTCGATCGAGCGGCCGCGGAGCATCGTGCCGATAATGGTCAGCCGTTTCCGCAAGGGCAGTCCGATGTCGATTTCCGATTTCGCGCCGGCCATTGTGCCGACACAAATAAGCCGGCCGCGCGAAGCGAGCGCATCGAGATTTGCCGAGAAGTAGTTACCGCCTATGAGGTCGAGAATCACGTCGACGCCAGCCCCGGCCGTCCAGTTTCGCACCGCTTCCGCAAACTTCGCCGGCGAATCGCCGACCGCTATGCTCGCATCGAGTCCGAGGTTCAAGTCGCGAATGCGCTGTAGCTTGTCCGCCGTGCGCGAGGTGCCATAAACCGTAGCGCCGGAAGCGTGGCCCAATTGGATCGCGGCCGTGCCGACGCCGGACGTGGCCGCATGGACGAGAACGCGCTCGCCCATGTGAAGGCCGGCCCGAGTGAAGAGCGCGTCGTGCGCGGTGATGAACGTTTCCGGCATGGCGCCCGCCTGCACCCAATCAAGCACCGCCGGAGTACGGGCAAGATTACTCTCTGGCACCACGACAAGCTCCGCCTGTGCGCCACCGGCAATGATTCCGAAAACGCGATCACCAATTTTCCAAGCGCCGACCGCATCGCCGATCGCGTCCACTTCACCGGCGAACTCCAAACCAGGAATGTTCTGCGGATAACCCGGAGGCGCGGGATAACTTCCGCGCCGTTGCAAAATATCGGCGCGGTTCAGTCCCGCCGCGTGCACACGGACGCGAACGCGATCAGCCATTGGCGTCGGTGGGGACTCGACCTCCAGCACACCGATTCCATCGACCCCACCATAAGATGTGATGACGACAGCACGCATCAGTCTGGATAATCGTCGCGGGCTTGGATCCAGCAGGTTCGTTGGCGCTACTCTATAAACTCCGCGATTGATCGATATTTCTCGCTGAGCTCTCGGATGCGGTGCTCAAAGTGGTGAATGCGGTGGATCGAACGGAAGATCAGCCAGGAGCCGAGCACAACCAGACCAAAGTTCAGGATCAGCAGCGGCACCAGCAGCGGCATCACGGTCCCCATATTGTAATAGCGTGAGGTCGCGATGAGCACGCTCAGGACGGACAGAGGCAACGCGAAGACGGCGATACCGGTGCGCAGTGAAGCCAGCGCAGTTCGTTTCTCAGCCAGGAGCACTTGGATTTCGCCAAAGATGACATTGTCCAGCTTGGGTAGTCCGTTCGTTTCCGTACTCATTTGCTTTTCAATCTAATCGATTCAGCACAAAACTCGGCGGAAAATCGAGTTGAACTTGTGGAGTCAGCTGTATCTGATGATCTGAAAACTGAAATCGATTTCTGATCTTCAGTTTTGAATGGCATCTCGCTTCTGCGCACTGGACTTGACTTCGATCACGACATTCCATTTTTCGAACTGGGGAGCGCACGCGTCTCGCGTGCTGGTTTTGGCGTTCTCGCCGAAACGAACTTTGGCTCTCGGTTTTGCCCGCAGATTCCCTTCGTCCCCAATTTTCACAGATTCCTTTCGGGCAATTAGGGTGCCAAAAATCTGCGAAATCTGTGGATGGCATCCCTACGGCCGGGCGGCCTCGGTCGCTATTTTCCGGATCGGTGCGATACTCTTAGATGTCTAAACGATCTGGTATCTCTTTCACGCGTCGCGCGCCCGACAACATTACCGAAGAGTTGATCGCTGTGCTTTCGTCGAAGGCTTCTTTCGAATTCAAGCCGTTATTCGAAATTATCTTGCTCAATCTGCGGGAGCGCAATGCAGCCAGTGG
>QHOM01000034.1 GCA_003218785.1 Verrucomicrobiota bacterium | reverse complement strand
CTTGAATTTCTCCATCCCGATAACGCGAAGGTTCTGGCATTTCTTCGCCGGTACGAGAAGGAGACCATTGTTGTGGTGGTAAATCTCTCGCGTTTCGCGCAATCGGTGGAGTTGGATCTGGCGCGCTTCGCCGGCTGTGTGCCGATGGAAGTCTTTAGCCGCAATCTGTTTCGCCCAATCAAAAAATCACCTTACGTTATTACGCTTGGCCCTCATGCGTATTACTGGTTCGCATTGCAACCGCAGACCAATGGCCGGCGCATCTCGAAGAGGCGGGTTGTGCCAACGATCAATGCGCCGGCCGACCTACATACCTTGCTCAACGATGGTCAGCGCGCGCTGCTCGAACGCGAAATTCTGCCCAATTACATCCAGACCTGTCGCTGGTTTGGCTCGAAGGCGCGGACTCTCCGCGAACTTAAAGTGGTGGAGCAGCCGGGTGTCTCGTCAGATGCAGACGCGGCGCGCTTTTGGTTCGTGGTGGTAAGCTATGTCGATGGTCCCACGGAAACTTATGCCCTCCCGGTAAAGATTGCGTCGGGTAATGCTGCGCGTGCTGTTTCTCGGAGCGCGCCGCACGCGATCATCGCCCGCCTCGCCGGTGCCGAAGAAACCATTCTGTATGACGCAGTGTGGGATGCGAAGTTTCGCTCTCAATTATTTGAGGCGATCGTCCAACGGCAGATTATGAAGGGGCATGCCGGCGATCTCGTCGGCATCGCGAGCAAGGCAATGGCGGCGGATTCTTCGGTCGCCGTGGACAAATCGCAAGTTTTAGGTGGGGAGCAGAGCAACTCCTCAATGCTTTTCGACAATAAATTCTTCCTCAAAATCTACCGCAAGCTCGAGGATGGCGTTAATCCTGATGTCGAAATTACCCGGTTCCTGACTGAGCGCGCCAATTTTTCTAATGTGCCAGCTTTCGTCGGCGCGCTCGAATATCGTCACGAAAAATCCGAGCCGACCGTTGTCTGTCTGTTGCAGAGCGCGGCCATGAGCGAAAGTGACGGCTGGGCGCTAACACTGGACGCGGTTGGCCGCTATTACGAACGTGTGCTTGGCCGCAAAGCCGATCTCCAGAATCGAACCACCCCGCCCGGCTCAGTTCTCGATGAATTGATGGGTGGCGTTTATCCTGAAAAAGCAAAGCTGCTCGGACAACGCACGGGTGAATTGCATCTTGCGCTCGCCTCGCGCGTGGATGATCGCGCCTTTGCGCCCGAGCCGTTCAATGCCATGGCGCAGCGCTCTGTTTACCAAACAATGCGCGCATCGGTGCGGCGCGCGTTTACTCTTCTGGAAAAGAAATTGCCAGACCTCTCCGCAGCATTTCGAGACGAAGCGAAAGTAGTGCTCGCTACGGAGCAAGAAATACTCGCGCGCGAAAAACGGCTTCTCGACCGTCGCACTAATGCTTCGAAAATCCGGATTCACGGCGATTATCATCTCGGCCAGGTGCTTTATACTGGAAAAGATTTCATCATTCTCGATTTCGAAGGCGAACCGGCGCGAGCGCTTGGCGAGCGGAAACTGAAGCGCTCGACCCTGCGCGATGTCTCCGGCATGATGCGATCGTTTCAATACGCCGCTTACAGTGCGCTCTGGCAGCCGGCCATGCGTACCGAAGACATGCCGTTCCTTGAACGTTGGGCCGATCTCTGGTATCGCCAAATGAGCAGCATCTTTTTGCAAAGCTATTTAAAGACAACGTCCGGCGCGATCTTTGTCCCGCAAAATCCCGACGATCAGCAAATCATGCTTGAAGCATATTTGCTCGACAAAGCCGTTTACGAAATCGGCTACGAACTAAACCATCGCCCCGACTGGGTCGTCATCCCGATCCGCGGCATTAAACACATTTTGCGTTCAGCTTGAATTCTGCCACAGGTAAATACGGATTAAACACAGAGAAACGAAAATTCTATTCCCTTATCTGTGAAAATCCGTGTCAATCTGTGGCTAGCGAAAAAATGTTACCGGAGAAACTAAATGAACACACATCTGGACGAGATCGACAATGACATCGCAGAAAAGCATCTCTTGAAACATCCGTTTTATCTCGCGTGGACACGCGGGGAACTGAGCAGAGAGGCGCTCGCTGACTATGCGCGGCAGTACTATCACCATGTGGCGGCGTTTCCGACGTATCTGTCGGCGGCGCACGCGAAATGCGGCGATCAACCGACGCGAAAACAGTTGCTCAAAAATTTGATCGATGAAGAAGCCGGCTCACCGAATCATCCTGAACTTTGGCTCAAATTCACCGAAGGCCTCGGCGTTGACGATGTGAACGTGCGAAACACAGAGAAATGGCCGGAGACGAAAAATTTGATCGACACGTTCCGAGCGGTTTGCGGCGACGGATCGACTGCGGAAGGTCTCGCCGCGCTGTACGCATACGAGAGTCAAATTCCAGCGATCTGTGAATCCAAGATCGACGGGTTGAAGAAACATTACGGCTTCATTAATCCCGCGCATTACCGTTACTTCAGCGTCCACATCGAAGCCGATCGTGAACATTCTGCCGCCGAGCGTAAGATGCTCGGGGCGCACGTCGACAATCGCAATTTCGAGTCCGTAAAAGCCTCCGTGAATCGCGTTCTCAACGCGCTCTGGGAAATGCTTTCCGGCGTTTGCCGCCGTCACGCGATCGGGTGCTGAATTTGGTGTAGAGGCGGCTGTCCTCCAGCCGCAGGCACTATTTAGCGCGGCCGCAAGACGAGAAACGAACGCATGCGATGCCGGCATACCGAGAGGACCTGCGGTTGGCTGGGATCGATCGAAGCGGCGATCTTATTGTAATCCGAAACTGACGTTATCGGTTGCTGGTTGACCTCCTCTATGACGTCGCCCTTTTGCAATTCGGCCACGCCACTATCCGGATCGACACTTGTGACTACCACCCCCTGCACATTGTTCGGAAGATCAAGCTGACGCGCCATTTGAGGCGTCAACTCATCGATGTGAATCGACGCTAGCGGACCGCCGCTCGCTTCTTGATCGTTCTGTTGTCCCGGGGATGGGGGTGGAGACTGGCCTCGCGGTGGCAAAACCCCGGCGGTTTCATAATTGGCTGGCTCCTCTTTGATCTGAGTGGTCACATTCAGCGATTTGCCGTCGCGCACGATTTCGAGTTCAACATTTTTATTCAACTCTGTCTGCGCCACGATACTCCTCAGCGCATTTATATTCTTCACTCCGCGACCATTGAATTTGCGGATGACGTCGCCGCGTTGCAATTTCGCTTGAGCTGCGGGCGACCCGGGCACTACTTCCTCTACCGTCACGCCCTCAGTCTCCGCGGCATTCTGGCCAGGCTGCAATGCACGCGTCTGGATTCCGAGGTAACCGCGAATGATCCGACCTTGTTTCAGCAAGCTCTCGAGGGCGGTACGAATCGTGTTTGACGGAATGGCAAAACCGATTCCCTGTGAACCGCCACTGCGTGAAATGATCGCAGTATTGATCCCAACGACTTCGCCGCGAAGATTAATCAATGGACCTCCGCTGTTGCCGGGATTAATTGCGGCGTTTGTTTGAAGGAGATCCCCGAAAGCGTCGGTGCGGTTTGGCCGCATTTTCGAACTGATAATGCCGTCGGTAACCGTTTCCTCGAATCCGAATGGATTGCCAATGGCCAAAACAAAGTCTCCGGCCTGTACCGTGTCCGAATCGGCCAGTTTGAGAGGCTTGACCCCTGGGTCGTCGATTTTGAGCACAGCCAAGTCGACCTGAGAATCTGCGCCAACTAACCGTGCTTTTTTCGTCCGGCCATCACTTAATTGCACTTCGATCTCATCGACCTGATCGACCACGTGATTGTTCGTGATAATGTGTCCCTCATTCGTCACAATTACGCCGGAACCGAGCGAATTTTGAACCAAAGCCTGGTCATTTGGATTCCGAAATTGTCGCTGGTTCCCGTAGAAAAACTCGAAGAGATCGAGCCCGCGTTCCCGCGGTATGAGAATCTTCTTGGATGTTTTCACGGCTACAACGGACGGGATCACGCTACTGACGAGTGCGCGGCGCTCCCGGTTCAATGCCTCAAGCGATGCGACTTGCTTTGGATCTACGTTCGGAGACGAGGCCAGCGTGTACTTTTCCGGCGTTCGAGTCGAAGGCAGATTCAACCCTCCGTGTTTGAGGCGGTAGTCGTAGAGCGCGGAAATTCCCACGCTGACCAGCAGGACAAAAAGCAAGAATTTCGCTAGATTCTTCATTAGCTCACGTTGGAAAAAGTTCGTCCCTGTTGTTCGACAACCAAACGCCGGAAACGTTGATTCTCAGGCAATTCCAGGCGTGGGTCGGCCTCGAAGATCGACGTGGCCGCCGCACGCGCGCGCCGCATCAAGCCCGCATCCGACTTCAAATTGCCGATCTTAAGCGCCGGCAGGCCGCTTTGTGCTGTGCCAAGCAAATCGCCCGGTCCACGCAAGTCCCAGTCTGCTTCAGCCACTTCGAACCCATTGCTTGTTCTCTCCAAGACGGCGAGTTTTCCCGAAGTCTCCTTGGATTGGTCGGATGTTAGAAAAATGCAATACGATTTATGTTCTCCGCGGCCGATCCGCCCGCGAAGTTGATGAAGCTGCGCCAGTCCAAAACGTTCAGAGTTTTCCACGAGCATCACACTGGCGTTAGGAACATCGATCCCGATCTCGATCACTGTAGTGCTTATCAATGCGCTGGTCTCGCCGCGACGGAATCGTTCCATGATTTCCTGCTTCTCCGCGGCCGGAATACGGCCGTGAAGTAATTCACAGCAATACGGGTGCAACCGTTCCCGCCATAACTCGTACTCGGCCGAGGCCGCTTTCACGTCCAACTTTTCACTCTCATCGATCAACGGATAAATCACGTAGAGTTGTCGTCCAGCTTCCAATTGTGTTCGCAAAAAGCTGAGGACCTCGCCGAGTTTCGATTCGTCACGCACCGCAGTAACTATTTTTCCCCGGTTACGCGGCATCTCATCGATAATCGAAACATCGAGATCGCCGTAAATAGTCATCGTTAGCGTGCGCGGAATCGGTGTAGCCGTCATCACCAGCACATCGGGCGCTGGTTCGCGGGCCGTCAGTCTGGCGCGTTGCGCGACACCGAATTTATGCTGCTCATCAATGACGACGAGCCCCAAATTCGAGAACGAAACCGTGTCGTAAAGAAGCGCATGCGTCCCGACGATTACGTCCGCATTTTCATCACCGGCAACCAAAGGGAGAAAACTTTCTTCCTGGCGCGCTGCCGTTCGCAGGGCCATGCGCACGCCGAGCGGTTCGAGCCAGCGCCGCAAGACGGCGTAATGCTGCTCACCCAGAATTTGTGTTGGCGCCATGAATGCGGCCTGATATCCCGCCTCAACCGCGAGTAACATCGCGGCGATCGCCACGACAGTTTTGCCTGAACCCACATCGCCTTGCAGCAAACGGTTCATCGGATGGCGCGCTGCGAGATCGCGCCGAATTTCCACGATCACTTTCGACTGCGCGCCCGTCAACTCGAATGGTAACGCCTTAAGAAATTTGTCGAGCAGCGCGCCAGACCCACAGTGTGCCTGGCCAACGCGAATCGATGCGTCGGAGCGTCGCGATGCGATCAGCATTTGCATCGCGAAGAATTCGGAAAGAACCAGATGCTCGCGAGCGGCGTCACGCGCCTCCCAATTTTCCGGGAAATGAATCGCGCGAATCGCATCACCTCTTTTCCCGTGAACCAGACCGCCCGGTGCCAACGTTTCTAGTGGCTCATCGGAAATTTCATTCAACAACCGGTAAATGATGCTACGCAGAGCGCCCTGTGAAAGACCTTCCGTCGCCGGATAAATGGGTGTGATACGCCGAAAATGGATCGAAATCTCCTCGTCATTCTCGATAACCTCGAACTCTGGGTGATCCATGCAGATCCTCTTTCCCCGCAGACGTGGTTTGCCAAACACGACCATGCGCTGCCCGGTCGCGATCATCTTCTGCACATAATGCAAGTTGAACCAGCGACACACCAGCGTCTCGCTTAACGCGTTCGGGCTCGATTCTTCCAGTGTGGCCTCGAAGATTTTCTTCCATCCGCCAAAACGGCGCAGCGAAGTTTTGATTACCTCGCCACAAAGACAAATCGGGACATCACTTTCCTCGCGCGGAAAATGTGGAAACTGATATCGATCTTCATAACGCCGCGGAAAATGGGTGAGCAAATCTCCCACCGCCTCGATGCCGAGACGGCGCAGCGCGAGCAAACGCGGACGCGGTATCCAATCAAGCTCGGCGAGCGGTTGCGAGATTTCCATCAGTCGATCGCTACGGCCGTTCGAACCGCCCGAATCTGCATGTCCAACCGCGTTTCGCCTTCGTATTCATCCGCTCGAATCCGAAAGGCGATATCCCACGGCGGACGCGGCAGCGAAGCGTTTACCGAATCGAAGAAAACGGCGCGCCGATGATAATTGCCCTGGCGCAGGCGCAAAATAAGATGCTTCTCCTTTACCTCCTGCGGCGGCGCGACCGACTCCACTTCGCGCGCGAAAAAAAGCGGCGCGGGATTCCCATTTCCGAACGGCCGGAGCATCTCGTGCCAGTACAGAAAATCGCCATTGAGATCGGAAAACGTCAGTTCGTGATCAAGGCGCAAATAAGGCCGCAGATCTTCATCCGACAAAAGTTCACGTGCCGCGCAACGAAACGCCTCCGAGAAAACAGCGACATCTTTTTCAAGAATCGTAAGGCCCGCCGCCATCTCGTGCCCGCCGTACTTTTGCAGACTGCCGCTGCAACGGTTCAACGCTTCAACCAAATTCAGGCCTTCTATGCTGCGGCCGCTTCCTTTTCCAATACCATTTTCTTCGATCCCGATCACAATCGCCGGACGATGATATTTGCGCGAAATTCGCGAGGCGACAATTCCCAGCACGCCCGGATGCCAGCCACGTGCGCCAACGATGATTGCCGGATCGCGCGCAGGATCGAACTCGCGGGCGATTCGCTCGTCCGCAGCGAGGAAGATTTCTTTTTCGACTTCCTGTCGCTCACGGTTCTGTTTGTCAAGCAACTCGGCCAACGACGCCGCCTCGGCTTCGTCCTGGGTTAGCAGAAGGTGCAACGACCTTTGTGCGTTGCTCAGTCGCCCGGATGCATTAAGTCGAGGACCAAGGCGAAAGCCGATATGCTCCGTTAAAATCGGCGGCCGCACCCCGCTTACCTCGATCAATTTTTTCAATCCGGGCCTTGTCGATCTCGCAATTTCAACCGCGCCACGCTGGACAAAAGTCCGGTTCTCGCCTCGCAACGGAACGATATCGGCAACCGTGCCTAACGCCACCAGATCAAGTTTCGATTTGAGATCCAAATCGGGCAACGACTTCGTTTTCAACAATGCATGACAAAGTTTAAAGACGATTCCAACACTGCACAGATAATGGAACGGCGACTCGGGATCGATTTTCGGATTTACGATCGCGAGGCAATCGGGCAGTTCCGATTTTGGTTCGTGGTGATCGAGCACAATCACATCCACGCCGCGCCGCTTAAGATCGGCAATCTCGGCGACAGACGACGTCCCACAATCGACCGCTATCAAAAGCTGCGGATGATGTTCCCCCAGACAGCGCTCGAGACTTTCAGGGCTTAGCCCGTAGCCTTCCTCCATCCGCAGAGGCAGGAATAGTTGCGGCTCGACACCGTACGCGCGCAACATTTCCGCAAGCAACGCGAGTGAAGTCACGCCATCGACATCGTAATCTCCGAAAAGGACGACGCGCTCCTTCCGGCTCAATGCAATGAGGACCCGTTCGACCGCAGTTTGCATATTTGGGAGCAAGAAGGGATCGCTCAATGTGCTGAGACGCGGTCGCAAGTATGCTTGTACTTCCTCCGAGCTCGCGAAACCTTTGCGCATCAGCAGCCGTGCTATGCACGGCGATCCGCAGATTTCCGTCCACGAAATCGGCCCGCTATTCAGCTCCTCGGGCGGCGCAATAATCCATCGGCTTTGCCGCGTAAAGCTTCCAGGCGGCTTTCCACCGACTCGCTCGTCCCCTACGCGGCTTTGCACCGATCACTTTATTCGCGGAGAACTTCCTGACAAGATGCGGCGGACCCTTCCGTCTGAATCGCAATCACGCTCGACTCGACAAACAGCCGTTTCGATGCAAAGAGCACGCAAGAATCGGAGTTCTAAAATGAGACTCGTCCGCTGGTTGGCGCTCGTTTGCGTTGTTCTTCTGCTACTTTATGGCGTGTCGCCGTACTTTTCATTCTGGCGATTTACGGTTGCGCTTCGGGCTAGCGATAGCGCAGCACTAAGTGCGCGCGTGGATTTTCGCGCTATTCGAGGGTCGCTGAAGAAGCAGCTTGTCGCGCGCTTCGCTCGTGCAACGACCAGTCACAAGCGATGGAGCAAACTCGGCCCGACGCTGATCGACGCCGTTGTTGATGCGTATGCCACTCCAGACGGTCTCGCGGTGCTGATAACCAATCCAGGGGCGCTGAAAGACCTCCGGACTCCGCAGCAGTTCCCCACCAGCAAGGCTGTACACTGGCCAAAAGTAAAATACGCATTCTTCACAGGCCCGCGGACGTTTGTAGTCGATCGAGAGGGAATTGAACTCCGATTCCGTTTCGAGTGGCTGCGCTGGCGACTCAACGAGCTCGACCTCGACCTGGGCGGGACGAAGAGTTGAGTTCGCAGTGATCTCAACCGCCACGAAGACGGTCAACTCATTCTGGCTGATCCGCAACTCGCTGCCGCGCTTCATACGCAGCGAAGCGAAAGATCCGAATCCCTGGCTCCAGCTCTCAACTGCTCCTGCGGCAGAAGACGCTGATCCCAGCAACGTTTGCTAAATTCACGCAAACCTGCCTTTTCCGTTTCTCCAAAGCTAAAGCGCAAGTTTTCGCGGTAATAGCGGCGGCAAAAATCGTGATTAAAATCTTTTTCCTCGGCGATCAATCCGTCGATGTTGGCCAAATTTTCATCGCGTATTTCGCGCAAGCGGTTCGCAAGGCGCTCGAAGTGGCGAACTTCAGGTCGGATCAACCAGAGCGCGTAAACAAATGGAAGGCCAACAAGCTTGTTCCATTGTTCGCCGAGGTCCCAGAAATCAAATTCCCCGACATGTCTTTGCCGGAAGCGGATGGCTTGATCGCCGATCAATAATCTCGCGTGCCGGACGCCGATCACAGATGCCATTGTGCCGTTGAGACGCGGAGCCAGATTCAACTCCGCAACCAAACATCGCAACAGATTGCCAGAAGTTTTCGAAGCCGGATCGATCTCAATTTCGTCGATCCCGGAAATCTCTCCGCGATGCGCGACGACAACGCTGTAAACCGGCCCAGCCGACGCGATCGAAATATCATCAACGATTCGATAAGTCGGATTGCGCAGAAATTCGAAACTGGAGACAAGGGCAAGATCGAGTTCGCCAGCGGCAAGTCTATTGCAGAGCGCCGATGGATGATCGAAGTCAACGTCGCCTGCCCATCCTCGAATGAGCGGACGGGCGTTGAGATATTTGACGCAGCCGATCCGTGCCGATTTCAAAGTGAATAGTGATCAGTGAATCGTGAATGGAATCGGTGCCCTGCTGTCACAGCAAGACAATTCACTACTCACTTATCCACTATTCACATTTCGCGCTCAGGCACAGGCGGGCTCCACTGGAGCCGGGATCGTGCGCGTCGCGGCCGTTGGGCGGGCAGAGATATGGCGATAGTAACTGTCGCGCTGGACCGGCTCGCGGCCAGCTTCTCGGATGGTGTGCTCGAGTGCCGCCACACTTTGTTGTTGCGGAGTAGTCGCCCCGGCCATGTGAAAGATCTTTTCCTCCAAAATTGTGCCGTGCAGATCATCCACACCGTAGTTGAGCGACACCTGCGCCAGTGGCAGACCAAGGCTGACCCAGTAAGCGGTGAGATGTTCGATGTTATCGAGATAAATGCGGCTCACTGCGAGATTACGGAGTTGTTCAAATGCGGAAGCACGTTTTATGTGGGCAAGGACAGTGGTCTGTGGCTCGAAGGCAAACGGAATAAACCCGGTAAATCCGCCTGTCTCATCCTGTAATTCTCGGAGTTGGCGCAAATGATCGACGCGATGGGCGAGCGTCTCGATGTGTCCGTAGAGCATGGTGCACGTGCTTCGCCCCCCCATATGGTGCCAGGTGCGATGAACGTCGAGCCACTCGGGGGCGGTTTCTTTGCCGCGGCAAATTGTGTCGCGCACGACCGGGTCGAAAATTTCCGCGCCGCCGCCGGTAATAGAGCCGAGCCCGGCTTCACGTAAAATTTCAAGTGTGTCGCAGATCGGCACGCGGAAGATCCGTTGAGCCAAATGACGCACCTCGATGGCAGTAAAAGCTTTGATGTGAAGATCGGGATCGAGAGCGCGCAGTTCACACAAAAGCTGGAGATACCAATCTTTTTTCAAGGTCGGATGGAGCCCGCCGACCATGTGGACCTCCGTGATTCCAAGGCCGAGCGCATCTCTCACCACGCGGATAATTTCGTCAATCGCGTATTCAAAGGCGTGTGCATCGCGCTTCTTGGCGGCGAAAGCACAGAACTGGCAGGAGAGGATGCAAATGTTGGAATAATTGATGTAACGATTATGAATGTAGGTCGCGTAGTTGCCGTTCTTTCGCTCGCGCACGACGTTGGCGATCATCCCAAGCGCGTTAAGATCGTTTGAACGATAGAGAGCAAGAGCGTCAGCCTCTGAAATCCGCCGCTGCGCCTCAACTTTTTCAGCAATCGGCTTAAGTTCTTTTGGAATAAGCAGGTAATTCATCCACAGGCCCGGGCAATGCCCTCGCCACCCAAGCATGCACAGAGCGCTTCCGGCTTGCAACAAAAACCATGGCGACGAATGTGACAAAGGGAGCAGATCTTTGTCACTCGCCAGATTGTTAGCAAATTGCGGCCGTGTACACGTCTAAGTGACCGATGGGTGGCAACGATCCAGGAAATCCAGGGAGATCGGAAGAAGACGCTGAGGACGTGCGACTCATGCGGCTGGTCGGTCGGGGCGATACGAGTGCATTCGAGAACCTTGTTGAACGGCACCAAAGTCTCGTCACCGGCACGGTGGCGCGCATGCTCGGGAGCAACTCGGACGTGGAAGATATCGCGCAGCAGGTCTTTATTCGGGTCTGGAAAAGCGCTCGTCGATATGTCCCGCGCGCCAAATTCACCACCTGGTTGCTGAAAATTACTCGCAATCTGGTGTTCAACGAAATGCGCCGTTCCAAACGTCGTGGGCACGTTCCGCTTCAATCCGAGCCAGGTGGGGAGGATCATCCCCCTTTAAAGGATGAGACGAACCCGGCTCGAGACGCGTCACTTCTGGAAGCGGAGCTGCAGCAAACCATTGAGGAGGCGATCATGCAGCTTCCGGAGAGTCAACGTATGGCGCTGGTGCTGCGGAGATATGAGCAGCTTAGTTACGAGCAAATTGCTGAGGTCCTCGATCTCTCCGTTCCCGCTGTAAAAAGCGTTCTGTTTCGCGCGCGAACCGAACTGCGCTCGCGGCTAAGCAAGTATCTTGCGTAAAACCGGCTTCACGATTCGCATGAACGTCGCGTCTCTCGCGATTCTTGAACCTCACTCGGTGATAGGAAAATGACGAATGTCTAATGACGAATGACGAAATAATGACAAAGCTCGAATGATCGAATGACCCATTAATGTCAAAAATCGCTACTGTTTCGGCATTCGGATTTCGTCATTCCTTCGTGCTTCGGCATTCGTGCTTCGTCATTCGTGCTTCGTCATTTCTCAATCACCCGACCTCGGACACGCCGGATCTGGGTATGATGCGTGAGCACGTGGACACGTCCGTCGCTTCCACGGAAAAATGCACTGAGCAACCAGCTCACGATGGAAATTATAATCGCGCCCCAAAATGCCCTCCAGAAACCAGGAACTTGAAAACATGGCACGATCTCGCCAACGAATTTCAACATCAGCGCATTGATGATCAAAATGAACACGCCCAGCGTAAGGAGAATCAACGGCAGACTCAATAACAGCAGAATAGGACGAATAAAAGCGTTCACGATGCCGAGCAGAAGCGACGCCGCCAGCAGACAGCCGAGGCGATCGCCGTAATTGATCCCGACAATCGGCGCGGCCACAAACACCGCAAATGTCGTTACAAACCAGCGGAAAACGAAATGTTTCATAAGAACAAGTTATGGTGATTTCTGATTCCACCAAACGCAGGCGAGAAACTGCTTGCGGATCGTCGGATGCGCGGTAAACGAAAATGAAATCATCAACACCATCAATCTGTGCCGAAAAAGAACAAAATTTTCCAAAGTAAAAATCAGGCGCCACCGGAAGCCGGCGCGTCACCTGCCGGAATGAAAATCAGAAAAACGCCGACGGTGCGCCGGACATCGACTACGCGAAGAGCCTCCGGACCCGCTCGCAAGAAGAGCCCGGCTTCGCGCAAAGTCTCGATGCCTCCTGAAGCAGGAACCATGGCGGGACCGTCCGATGAGGAAATCCGCCTCCGCGCCTACTTTATTTCCGAACGCCGCCGCAGATTTGCGCTGCCGGGCGACGCAGATTCAGATTGGCTCGAAGCCAAGCGACAGCTCCTCTCCGATTCAGGCCCGCGCTGAGCGGACAGCATGCAACCACGAATCAACACTAATGAACACTAATTCAAAAAGGAATTCCTCTAATTATTCGTGTGAATTCGCGTCCATTCGTGGTTAATGCGATGGAAAACGCGACTGCCGATCTTAAAGAAGCTTTGCGGGAACGCGTCGCCATCATCCGTGACGAACAAAGCCGTCGCGACGAAGAAAAACACATGGTGCGGCTGCGCGCCATTTCAGAAAAGATCGACAAATTGCAAGCTGCGTTGCCGCGTGGGATCGATCCGCAGTTGGCGCATTATCTCAAGCGCCACAGCTACGACAAAGCGCTCGAATTCCTGGAGGGACGGGCTCCGTCCCGTCCCTAAAACTGGTGCGCAAAACACGTCGTCCCCTCCAATCGTCGGGGCGATTGAGACCCTGCCCGGTGAGCGAAGTTGAATGGGTCAATCCCCCTATTTCGATACAATTCGGCAATTGGTCAAATGGTCCCCGCCACCCGCCTGGACGGATAGGAGTACGAGCCGCTGGAAACAAAACCAACGAGTAAAAAGGAAGCCTCCTGCGCGCCAGAGCGCTCCGGCGGCGGCGCGAGGAAGCGCTCCAGGAGAAAACTTCATCCTCCATTAGCAACCTTATGAACTAACCAACCACTTACCACACTCGCCCGCCACTCTTGACACCCTTCATAGGGGTTAGGCGACGTGGTTACATTATGGGACCACTGCTCACTCTGTTTGATCGACCACCTTCATTTGTTCTTCATTCATCCGGCCACCCTGCACTTTGATTTTCGAGAAAGCAGAGTCTAGCTCACGAAGATCGTCAGGCGTTAGCTGGATGTTGATAGCTCCCAAGTTTTCGTTCAGGTGATCGATGTTGCGTGTGCCAGGGATCGGAACAATGAATTGCTTCTGCGCGAGCAACCAAGCCAGTGAAATTTGGGCCGGCGTTGCATTCTTTTTCTCAGCAAACCGCTTGAGCTCCTCCACAATCGGCGTGTTTGCTACCAGGTTCTCAGGAGAAAAGCGGTCGAAGCCGGATCGCAGGTCCGTTTTCGCGTCGAGCTGCGTGCGGGCATCTATTTTCCCAGTCAGGTAACCCATTCCAATCGGGCCCCACGGCACGAAGCCGATTCCGAGCTCCCCACAAGTTGCGAGCACCCCGTTCTTTTCCGGACCTCTTTCCATGAGCGAGTACTCAGTCTGAACTGCGGTCACCGGCTGAACCGCATGCGCGCGGCGGATTGTTTTGGCACTCGCCTCCGAGAGGCCGAAGTGCAAGACCTTCCCTTCTTTAATCAAATCCTTAACCGCCGCAGCTACCTCTTCGATTGGCACTTTCGGGTCGACCCGGTGCTG
This sequence comes from Verrucomicrobiota bacterium, assembly GCA_003218785.1. Taxonomy (GTDB): domain Bacteria; phylum Verrucomicrobiota; class Verrucomicrobiia; order Chthoniobacterales; family UBA10450; genus Udaeobacter. The sequence goes on along the minus strand of QHOM01000034.1, from coordinate 4,035 downwards.
ATAAAACAGATCGATGCGATCGGTTCGCAGCCGCTTCAGCGACGCCTCGGCTACTTTCTTGATGTGCTCTGGCCGGCTATTGAGACCACCACTTGCATCTTCAAGGTTAAAACCAAATTTGGTTGCGATATGAACTTTGTCGCGGATCGGCGCGAGCGCTTCTCCGACAAGTTCTTCGCTTGTATATGGGCCGTAAACTTCAGCGGTATCAAACAAGGTGACGCCTTTCTCATGGGCTGCACGAATGACCTTGATGCCCTGGTCTCTGGGTGCGGGGGCACCGTAGTTGGCGCTAATGCTCATGCACCCGAGGCCAAGCTCCGAGACCTCTAATTGTCCGAGTTTTCGTGCTTTCATTTTGTTGATTGCCTTACGCTGATCGGATGATGCGGCCCACAAAGATGGCCCGGCGGCGAATCCTGCTCCGAGAAGGGTCGTATTAGCCAAAAAGTCACGGCGACTGAGCACTCGATGATATTGAATGTTTGATCCCGTTGGTTGCTTATTCTTCCTCATGATCGGGACTTTGAAAGTCGCCTAACGAGAACAAGATCAGCCACCGCTGGTGAGAGCGAGGCTAATCAAAATCGAGAATTTTCTCATAAAACTTTATGAACTTTCGCGCCGCTCAGCGGTTGGCTGCATCGTCTGGTTAGACCGTTTTGCGCGATTCGCAGACGTAGATCGGTTCTGTGAGATGCTGGAAACATTCTGCACACGAAAAGTGCGACAGTGGTCAACGCTGACGCGCTCAGAATAGTCAGAAAAACTAAAGCGCCGTACAAGCGAATTGCTCCGTGTATGCCGTTCATTGCTGACAGCTCATCGGAGCGATAATGCGCCGCTGCTTCGTTGTGTAGTCCGCCGTGGATGCCCACCAGCATTCCGATGCTAATGCACAGTGCAAATGGCAAAACTACGGCAAAACCGCGCCAAGCTGTACGACGCTTAAAGACAGGCATATGAGGTCTAATGACCCCAGCTCAGCGACGGCGGCCACGAGGCGCGCCGATTGCAACCGCGACGACCCGCCGCCGTTCGCTGCAGCGCATGGTTAGGACGCGTTTGTAATCTCATACAAGTTGCTCAAAAATAAATCCACGTCACTCAAATCGGGGAACACGCAAACCGCACCCTCCTCGGACAACCGGGAGGCACGACCATCAGTAGCAACTCCAATAAATGGAATGCCAACGTTGCGACACGCGCGAGCGTCCCAAACACCATCGCCAACGTAAACAGTGCTGCTACATTCGCCATATCGTTCGCCTGCCCTTCGCATGGACAACCTGATGATGGACTCTCTGTCAAACGCATCGTCGCTCGACGCCGCCGGATAATCGTCGTAGCACAGGCCAGCACTTGCCATCTTAAGACGGGCCGAATCACGCCACGCCCCGGTAGCAAGTGCAACTCGATGCTCCGCACTGTCAGCCAAGCGCGAAAGTAACAGAGGCGCTCCTGCGACTGCTCCGAAAGCTGCCTCGGATGAAACCCGTGCAAGCAAACCAACAAAATGCTGACGGAATTGCAATATTTCCTGTTCAGTTGGCGGCCGGCCAATGCGTGAGGTGAAAACGTCGTCGAAGATGCCGGAATCAGTCGTGTGCGGATAATGCGACCAATCCGTATCGATGTCGACGAAACCAAATACGTCCTTGCATGAGCGGACAAGGCACCCCTCGTCGGCGTTCATGGTCGGTGTCAGCGTGCCGTCAATATCGAATATTACCAAGCGCATGGAAGTGGCCTAACGAGACGGAGCTGAGCCACCGCTGGCGGGAGCGGGTGTGGCAAACATCGACAACTGTTTCATAAAATCATACGTGGACTTCACAGCGGCCAGCGGTTGGCTCGAGCGATTGGTTCGGTCCCGTCAGAGCAACTCATCGGTGATCGTCCGCTTCATCAGGAGGTTCGACGGCACGGCTGCAGGGTCGAGCATCTTGCGCGCCGTCTCGTCCCCGGCTACGGGAAGGTTCGTCGGGTCCAGCAAGCCCAGCTGCACCAGGGCCGAGGCCTGGTCCCAGTGGATGTGCTCGTGGTGAATTTTCCCACCCTCGAACGAGACGACCACCACCGTGACCAGCTCCAGCCGCCGCCCCGTCGGCGGCACGCCTGGCAGCAGCCAGTCCATCCGGACCGTGTGCGTGCAGCGGAAGACGAACTCATCCACGATGCGGTCGTAGCCAACGGTCCGCGAGATGGGCACCAGCTCCACGTCGGCTGGCATGCCCGGGATGAAGTAGCGGCCGTAGAAGTGCTCCAGCTGCGGCCGGCCCACCCCGCCGGTCAGAACAGGTACGTGGTTGACGTAAGGGTATGCAACCATCGTATCGCACGAGGCGCGAGCATCCTTGTCCTCGAACTCCGCCCGGAGGTGTCTCTCCCACAAGTCGACCATCGCCCGCTGCTCGGGCGTCAGCTTCTCCAAGTCGAGCGGAAACATTAGGCCTCCTCTTGGATCATGTTCTCATACCGGTGCTGCCGTCCCGGCGCCGGGATAGGGGCCGAACGAGAACAAGATGAGCGACGGCGGACGAGGGCGCGCGTCGCTCGGAGTGAAAGTGTGGAAGTCATCTCAAAAAGTGGAGAGTACAACGGTCCGCCGTTCGCTCCATCGCATGGTTAGGTCTTTGTGGGTTTATTGGCGGCCGTGGCGCAACGATCTGAGCGCAGCTCCATAACAAGTTCTTCGCCATCATCGCCATCGCACATATCCTCTCGCGCAAGTTGGAATCCGCATTTTTGTAAGACACGTATCGAAGCGAAATTGTGCTTTGCCACATGCGCGTAAACTGGCCGCGCCTCTATCTTGGTCAAGAATTGGGCCAGGGCCGCACTAGCAATCCCCTTCCCCCAATGTGTCTTGCCGAGCCAGTAGCCGATGTTCGGCTCCCCCGCCGCTTCCCAATAGACGACGTTGCCAGCCACGGTGTCGTCCGCGAGGATGGTGTTTAGGATTCCGGTCTCGTTACTCATGATTCTGGCCCAGTGCGCCATAAAGGCGTCGCGGTCGCGGCTGGGAAACGCCGCCATACGCGTCGCCTCGGCGTCCAGCTGATGTTCAAAAAAAATCGGAAGATCTTCCTGGGTCACTTCGCGGAGTGTAACAGTCATCTGATCAGACCTAACGAGACAAAGCTGAGCCACCGCTGGCGGCGGCGAGCGTGGCAAACACAGAAAACTGTTTCATAAAATCAAATCTCGTCATCACAACGGCCAGCGGTTGGCTCGAGCGATTGGTTAGGTGACTTGGTGTGTGACATGATAGTGACATCGGTTTCTCGATAGCGTGTATGCTCCACGATACTCCAGCCGAGCCGGGAAAAGAAATGCTCAGCGCTCGGCGTGAAAAGATAAACCGTGGGAAAGCCGAGCGTCTCTGCCGTGTGGATGACATGCTGCGTGAGTGCGCTCCCGATGCCCCGCTGCCGGTGCGCAGGAGCAACGAAAACTCCGGCGAGCCACGGCGTGTAATCTGGCCGCGTGTCCATCTCATGGTGGATGAGCATGGCCGAACCGAGTAACTCTGCGTCAGACGAAGCAACGAACGTGATGGGCAACTCGCGTCGACCAGAGCGCTCATGAAGAATCCGAACGCGATTGGCGACAGAATCACCAGGCCTGAGATACGCCCACTCGTGGAAGTGCCAATCGGCGAGTGTGGGAATGAACTCTGGCCGATCTGCGAGCAGCTCGATCTGCATGACGTGCGTTCAGTCACCTAACGAGAATTCGGCCCAAAAAATGGGTCTTTTAAGGGAAATGCCCAATTTTTGGGTCTAATCCGGCTTGAGTTCGGGGTTGAAGACGGCAGAATCGGCGTCATGCAGGGAGCGGTAGTCGGCACGCCGGCGGAAAACAAACCTAAATTACTCGACCAAGTGCGCGATGTCATTCGCATCAAACATTACAGTATTCGCACCGAGCAGGCTTACGTTGATTGGATTAAGCGCTTTATACTTTTCCATGGCAAACGTCATCCCGGAGAAATGGCGGAAGAGGAAGTAGCGCAGTTCCTCACGCACCTCG
>QHOM01000126.1 GCA_003218785.1 Verrucomicrobiota bacterium | reverse complement strand
TACACCCGATCCTTTTCCCGCGCCTGCGGGATTGGGGCGAGTTGCAAGATCGACATCACGGCGTCGACGACTTCCTGGACGCTGACTGCTTTCATGCAGCGGAAATCAATTGGGCATTTGCGCAGGAAGCACGGGCTGCATTCGACATGATGTCGCAGAACTATGTGGCGATCGCCGAGAGGACTAGTGAGCCGGGGCTCGGTCGAACCAAAGATCGCGACTGTTGATACCCCGAGCAAAGCTGCGAGATGCATGGTGCCGGTATCGTTCGTCAGCAGCAGATGGCACTGGCGCAGCTCGTCGATAAGTTGATCGAGCGTAGTCTGCCCGATCCGATTTATGCAGGAGTCGCCGAGCGCAGTCGCGATCTGCTCGCCGACTACCGCGTCGTTTTTTGTTCCGAACAAAATCCATTGCACGGGCGATTGCGCGGCAACTGTTGCGGCGGCCTCAGCGAACCGCTCCGGCAACCAGCGTTTGGCCGGTCCGTATTCGGCGCCTGGCGAGAGACCGAGTTTGAGAAGTTGATCGCCGATAGTTGATAGTTGATTGGAATCCGCCAATTGAGCGTTGAGCGTTGAGCGTTGAGCGTCGGGCGCTTTTTTTCCCAGCGATTGTTCCGTTACCGCGCCACATTCCCGGGCGATTCGGAGATAACGAGCAGATTGATGTTCGAGCGGGCCGCGCCGCGGTGGCTCGGGGATGATTTGGTTGAGCAGCCAGTTACGCGAATGGCCGCGGTAACCAATCCGGCGCGTAATACCGCTGAGCCAGGATTCAAGCGCAACACGCAACGAATTTGGGAAGAGAATCGCGGCATCAAAGCTGGATTGCCGCCGAAGCGAGCGGACGGCCGCGAGGAGTGAATTGCCCGTAGGAGGGAAAATCACGTCCGCTTCCGGAACCAGTTTCCACATCGCCGCGATCTTCAAAGGCGCAGCGATCGTAATGCGCACATCGGGGCGCCCATTTTTGATCGCGTGGACCGCCGGCACGCTCATTACAGCGTCGCCGAGCCAGTTGCTTGAGCGAATGAGAATTCGGAATGGCTTCAAATTTCGAGCCGAAAGACGGGGCGGCAAATAGACGCTGCGTTTATATCTCGCCAGAAGAAAATTAGGCTGAGGCGTTTTCCAGCGATTATGCACCCAAAACCAATCTTCCGGCGCGCGACGGATTTGCTGTTCGATCACTTGATTTGTTTTTGCGCAAAGCGATCCCGCCGATTCCTGGTTGTCTTCCAACGCCGGCGAAACAACGATCCGCCAGCGCGCGCGTTTCTCCGTGTAGATCGCCACGCCAATCAGTGCCGCGCGGGTGCGTTTCGCCAGCAAGGCTGGGAGCGGTGACGTCGATGCAAGGCGGCCGAAGAATGGCACCCACACGCCGTGATCGCCGGCATGTTGATCGCTCAGAATACCAATGGCGCCGCCGCCGCGAAGTAATTTAATTGCTTGGTCGAATCCTTCCTTGCGGTCGAACATCTCGACTCCGGCGCGTCTGCGTACGCGACGCACGTGTTCATCGATGAAGCGGTTGCCCAGCCTTTGATAGATGGTGCTGTTTCTGACGTAGCCGATGTATTTCGGCAGGATGTGCGCGAATAACTCCCAATTTGCGAGATGGCTAAGGATCAGCACAACCGGACGGCCTGCGCGCAATTCTCGATGGATAAAATCCAGATTTTCCGCCTCGATTCGTATCGCCATTTTTTCCAGCTGCATTGCGGTGAGCTTGATGCTGCACAAGAGATTCGCGCCCAGCCTCTGAAAATGGCGGCGGACAAGGCGACGCAATTCCCCAAGCGATTTTTCATTTCCAAATGCGATGGCAACGTTGCGCTGTGCCAGGCGCCGATATTTTCCGAGAACGATCCAGGCACAAAACCCAAGACATTCTCCGAGGATAAAGAGAAGCGGCAATGGCAAAGCCCTGGCGATCGCCGATCCGGAGCGATAAAGAAAATAAACGATAAAATCGAGCATGCAGGATCGGTCAGTGTCGCGGGAGGGCGGCAGGGTAAATTTGCCTGCGCCTTGCTTCAACCAATATAATGTGCGCGGTGTTGCAATCGTCTTTCCATTCCTTTCGTCCTGATTTCGCGCGCGTTATCTCGCGGAAGTTCGAACGGGGCCAATTTCTCGTTATCGGCGCAGACCCTCAGAAACTTGAGCGGCAATTTGCCGAAACGGGAAGGGAAGCCGTTGTTCTCGGATCTGCCAGCGATTTACCTACAAGACTTCGGGAGGGTGACAGCGCACACTTTGAAATCGCGGTCTGGTTTTATCCGTTGGAATACAGTGACGACGATCGCCTGGCCGAAGAACTCTCGCGGCGTGCCGACGACATCGTGCTAATGCCCGCTGCAGGTGCGGACGCTAGCAAACGGCGTCCGCAACTCGTCGAATGTTTTCGGCGATTCGGGTTGCTGCCTGATTACAAATGGGATCCGAACGAATTGGATGCGACCGCCATACGTCTCCGGCGCCAACCGAACGAAACTTCCGATACGCTAATTCCAGCGGTGGAGACGGCTCTCGCGAGACTCAACACGCACTTGGGCGCCATGCAGCGGATCCACGAGATCCGCGGGTCCGAATTAGAAGCCGCGCATCGCCACATCGCCGCGCTCGAGGAGAAATTGCTCAAGCTAAAAGAATACCGGCGCGAACTGAAGTCGTTAAAAGAGCAGAGACAGATGCTGCGCAAATCCCCCGAGCGCAGGATCGGTCAAGTGTTGCTGGCGCCCTATCGTCTCCCGGAAAAGCTCGTGAAAGCCATCCGGAAAAAACTGCACCCGCGTCCTGCAAAGTTCACCCGATCGGCCGCTCCAACTGCGTACCAAGAGTGGTTCGAGCGGCACCGGGCGAGTGCGAGCGATCTGGAGCGAATGCGGCATGAGGCGGGGGCGTTTGCTTTTCAACCGCTGATTAGTGTGATCACGCCTGTCTTTGATACACCCGTGCAGCGACTTGAAGAAGCTCTCGAGTCAGTGCTTGCGCAGGCTTACGAGAGCTGGGAGCTCCTTTTAATTGACGATGGATCAAGCGCCACGGATTTGCTGGAGGCTTTGCCCGCTTTGGCCGCACGCGACCAGCGTATCATTCTCGGAAAAGTCGGGAAACACGCAGGCATTTCTGCCGCTTCAAATCAGGCGCTCGCGCTCGCTCGAGGCGAATGGGTCGTGGTTCTCGATCACGACGACGTGCTTGAACCGGACGCACTTTTTCAAATTGCGAAACTTTTGCAGACGCATCGCGACGCCGAAATGATTTATTCGGACGAAGATAAACTGGCGGAAGATGGGTATGAGGCACCCTTGTTCAAGCCTGATTGGTCGCCCGATTTTTTTCTGTCCTACAATTACGTCGGCCATTTGACGGCGATGCGACGCGAGATTGTTCAGAAAGTCGGCGGATTCCGTTCAGAATTCGACAGCGCCCAGGATTACGACCTTTTTCTTCGTGTCATCGAGCAGACCAAGCGGATTCATCATATTCCGCGGGTGTTATATCATTGGCGGCGTAGCGCAGACTCCAGCGCCATCAGCGTCCGGCAAAAACCCCGTCAACTCGAAGCCTCGCGGCTTGCCATTGAAGATCACCTGAAGCGTCGCGGCGAGCCCGCGCATGTCACGGTGGATTGGCGCACCCACGCCTTCTGCGTCAGGCGCGAGCTATTGAAGGCGAGAAAAATTTCAATCGTCATTCCGAGCCACCGCGATTCGGAGTCGCTCGAACGGTGCATCGAAAGCCTGACAACCAGAACCAACTATCCGAACTACGAGATCGTTGTCGTCCGAGGTGACAGCCAATCCCCCGACGCGCATGCTTATTTCTCGCGCGTATCACATCGGCTGCTACGCGTGTCAGGCGCGTCAAATGTTTCAACGCTTAAGAATTTCACAGTGAAACAGACCGTTAGCCCGTGGGTTTTGTTCTTCGACGGTGACGTGGAAATAATCGAGAGCGACTGGCTGACAATAATGGCCGAGCATATCCAGCGGCCGGAAGTTGGCGCAGTTGGCGCGCGATTACTGAATCCGAACGACACGATTGAACACGCCGGGATTGTTCTTGGTATCGCTGGAATTGCGCAACCGGCTTTTCGTGATTTTCCGGGGGAACATCCGGGGGCAAATCGCCAGTTGCAGATAACCCGCAACTGCAGCGCAGTGTCCGGCGCGTGCATGCTGACGCGTCGCGAAGTTTTTCAGGCAGTAGGCGGATTGGATGAAGGCCTGACGGAATCGCTTGCCGATATCGATCTTTGCCTCAAAATCCGGCGGGCAGGTTATCTGATTGTTTACACTCCTTTTGCAAAACTTTACTGCCACGAACCGCACCATGATAAGATCGACCCGCCCGGCGATGCAATTATGCGGGAACGCTGGTCAGGCGATTTGCAGCGGGACCCCTATTACAACCCAAATCTTTCTCGCGAAGCCGCCAATTTCTCATTAGGCAAGGAAGACCGCCGTTTGGATTAAAATGAGTAAGCGTGAAAAGAATCTCTGGGAGGGCATCGATACTGGTGCACGGAACGCACTGAGTATGCGTAATTACCGTACGGCATCATTTGCGCACGAGCTGTCGGAAGGAGCTGTGGATGCAAGTGAACTTGTGGCTGCGGACCGGAACAAGCGCGAGGTACAGGAGGCCTGGATCCCGGGGGTGGAAATCTTCTCGCGAAAGATTCACCCCCAGCGTCACCGGGGATCCTTTGGCGAATTTGTGCGGCGCGAAGAAGGCATTCTCGCGCAGATTGGCCTCTGGCCGAAGCAATGGTCGGCTGCGCGGATGTTTGCGCACACCGCAAAAGGTTTCCATGTGCATCCGCCCAGCATTCCAGAAGATGGTGCCGCAGCGGATTGGTTGCGGCGCTTGTTTATCGATGAGTCGGATAATTATTCACTGCGCTGTTACGACGACGAGCAATGGGATGTTATGTTTTTTTTGCAGGGTCGCGCGGAGATAATTCTGTGCGATGTCCGCGCCGGACTTCCCAAACGCATCATGCGTTTCTTTGCCGATGGCGACAATCATCGCGGTAACAACAACGTCGGCATCGTAATTCCACCGGGCGTGGCGCACGCCATTCGGGCGGAAGGCTCGGAAGACGTCATCATGGTTTACGGGACGAGCACCGTTTTTCATTCGGAATTCGAGGGGCGCATCGCGAGCGAAATCGAAACTGCAGAATTGCCCGAATCCTGGGAGAGGTTTTTAGCTAGGAGCGGTTCACCCGAACCGCCCACGGGCGATTGAGGTCAATCGCCCCTACCTTATGAAGCGAAGCTTCTATCCGGCGGTGCTGGAAATGATGGATCGCCCGCAGCAGGTCTCTGCCGAGTTGGAGCGAGACCTGGAGCGTATTCGGCAACTCAATCGCTGGTTCGGAAGCTATCGCTTGGTTTTGGGCTTTATTCGCCGTTGGATAAAACCGGGCGCGCGGCTGCGCATTGTCGATCTTGCCACTGGATCGGGCGATATCCCGCGGCTCATCATTAATCATTCCAGAGCGATTGGCGCACTGGTCGAGATTGATGCAGTGGACCGGCAATCGGCCACGGTGGACATCGCCCGAGAATTGAGCGCCGGTTATCCCGAAATTTCGTACATCGACGCGGACATCCTGGAATGGAAGCCCGCTGCAGCCTACGACATCGTGCTTTGCACGCTCGTGCTCCATCATTTCAGCGATCAAGATGCTGTGAGTGTTCTACGACGCTGCCGCGAGTTATCTCGAAGACTTGTTCTCGCTTCTGAT
>QHOM01000104.1 GCA_003218785.1 Verrucomicrobiota bacterium | reverse complement strand
GCGCGCAGGCGCAAACGGTTACCTGATGAAAAAGGCAACGCGAGAGGAGATGCTCATCGCCGTCCGCGATGTTCTGCGCGGCCAAGTCTATGTGAGCCGCGAATTGGCCATGAGCGCTTTCTAAAAATCGCTCGAAACACAGCTACAACACCGCCTCTCGGAGAGGGCGAGATGCGTTGAAAATTTGTCTGACCGCGCAATGCACGTCTTTCAGTTGGTCGGCTCCGGGCTTGGCACAAGAAAGATCGCACACGCGCTGAACCTAAGCGTGAAAACGATCGAGACCTACCGCGAAAACATCAAAGGCAAGCTCGGTCTGCGCAGCGGCGCCGAACTTACCGAGAGGGCCACAGGGTGGGTGATGGAGAATCTTTTGCCGCAACACAGGAACGAGATCTCAGTAATCAAAAAGAAGAAAGTGGTCCCGTTCCGCGCCGCTTAGCGGTGAACTTCACCGCAAGAAGTGGACCATCGAATTGATGGCATGACAAACGGTTTGAACGGATTCGCGCGAAGGCGAAGGCCAAGCTCGAAGAAAATGGCTGATCAGGCTTCGCCTCACGTGATTCGTTAAAACGTTACACCGTTACATCGAAGCACGGTTCACGATTCAGCGATCCTCTTTGCCTTATTTGTGTTCATTCGTGCTAATTAGTGGTTAGTCGTCTCTTCAACATCCGTGTTTCATCTGTGTGAATCTGTGGCGTTCCGGATAAGGATTTAGCCACGGATAGACACGGATTTGCACGGATAAAGACTAAGGCGTTCAGGTTTCCCACGAATCACTCGAAACAAACGAGTGGTATTTTCTTATTATTTTCGCGTCGATTCGCGTGTTTTGCGGGGCAGGACCCTTTAGCCGGTCTCATCTGTGTGAATCTGTGACCAAATCGACGACCAAACTGTCCTCGGTGACTCGAATCGCTAACCGTCACAGGCGCTAGCCACTTTAGGGCTGGACTCGCCTGAGTATCTGCTGCTCATCCTGTCGTAAATCGAGAATCGCGGCAACCAGAATTCGCGTTGGCTCGGGTTCATAGAAGATGCCATATGGAAATCTCTGCATCACCTGTCGACGAATGCTCTCAAGGTAAGTCGGCGCAATCTCCGGAAAGACAGCAATGCGGCAAGGTAGCGTCAACGACTGTCATGAACTCTACGCCGAACCCCTGTCGATAATCTTCAAATCGGTTGAAAATTTCCTGGAAATCGGCGTCTGCTCCTGAGAGGAACTCGACGCGCAAACTCATCGCGATGCGAGAATGCGCGCTTTAACCTGCTCCCAAGCAACAACGTCATCAGAATGCTGCCGATAATGCTCCAGCCGCTCCCGAAGCAGCTTGATATGATCCTCCCGTGGCGGAAAGGAATCAGGATAAGCAGCAAGCTCATCCCAGAGCTCTCCCACGAGAATAAGCTTCTCCTCCGCTGAGAGAGTTCTCAGTTCGGGAATTTTTTCGGCGATCATGTTGCGATTCTGGTTTACAACCGCGGTTCGCTCAAGATCAAACAGTGCGGCAGCTGCGAGAAGTCAAACGCCTGTCCGCCGCGCTTCATGCGGCCCATCCGTGTCATTCGGGTCATCCGCGGTTTATCCAATCCTTTATTTGTGTTCATTCATGTTCATTAGCGGTTAGTCATCCGCGATACCTGTCGCGCCGTAGGCCCTTGGCTCGCCGGAGCTTTTAGCAAAGGCGGCGTGGCGTAGGCGGATCCGCGGGTCCTTTCTGAGAGAAATCTCGACTTCGCCCGACATGACAATTAGTTGACTGAGCCATGGAAGTGGTCCGCCTCTTCAAATCACTTAATCGCGTTCAACGCAATACCTTCGTCGCCTGCTTCCTCGGATGGGCGCTGGACGCGTTCGATTTCTTCCTGCTCACTTTCGTGATTACGGTGATGGCGCGCGATTTCGGCACCAGCGTCGCCAAGCTCAGCTATGCTATCACGTTGACGCTCGCGATGCGTCCGGTAGGCGCGTTCATGTTCGGACTATTGGGCGACCGGTTCGGGAGGCGCATCCCGCTCATGATCGACATCGTTTTTTATTCGGCCATGGAATTGCTCACCGCTTTTTCGCCTAATTACACCTGGCTGCTGATTTTTCGCGCGCTCTACGGGATCGGCATGGGCGGCGAATGGGGATTGGGCGCGTCCCTGGCAATGGAAACTTTGCCGATCGCCGCGCGCGGATTGTTCTCTGGAATTCTGCAACAAGGTTACGCGTTCGGTTACCTGCTGGCAGCAGTCGTTTACTGGGCGGTGTTTCCGTTCTTCGGCTGGCGCGGGCTGTTCGTGGCGGGCGTGCTCCCGGCGTTCCTTGTCATTTTTGTCCGCGCGCGCGTGCCGGAATCGCCGGTTTGGTTGCGCCGGCGAGAGACGACGACTGATTTTTGGCGCAGCGTGCTAACCGTCCTGCGACAGCATTGGGTTCTTTTTCTTTACGTCATCCTTTTGATGACCGCATTCAACGCGTGGTCACACGGCACCCAGGACATGTATCAAACCTTCCTCGGCGAACAACGGCATTACGGAGTGACGCAAAAGGCGGCGACCGGAATCATTTACGCCGTTGGCGCGATCTGCGGCGGAACGGTTATCGGTCATCTCTCGCAAAAATGGGGCCGGCGTCGCTCGATTATTTTGGCGGCGGTGTTCGGAAGCCTGCTAATTCCGGCATGGGTTTTTTCGCGGAGCTTTTCGTTTATTGTGATTGGCGGGTTCGCCATGCAATTCATGGTGCAAGGCGCATGGGGCGTTGTGCCGGTGCATTTAAATGAGCTTTCACCTGGCGATGTGCGTGGAACTTTCCCAGGGTTTGCATATCAGCTTGGGAATTTATTCGCCGCGAACACAGCTGTGGTTGAAGCAAGGCTGGCCGACCGTTTTCGCGACGCGAGCGGGCATCCGGATTACGCGAAAGCGCTGGCTGTTTTCGTGTTCGTGATTTCTTTGGCGCTGATCATGCTCGCCGCGATCGGGCGCGAAGAGCGCGGCAAAGAATTTTAGAAATCGCCTTTAACCACGAATGAACACGAATTAACACTAATTTTGTTGTAGAGGCGTTTGTGCCAAGCGCTTCTTCGTCCATGTGTATTCGTCTCGATTTGTGGTCGAACCACAAATGGCCACGAATTTTACAGAAGGAGAGATCGAACATCCAGACATCCGTTAGTGTCCATTGGTGTTCATTCGTGGTTAGTCGTTCGCCGCAATAGCGAAAAACCGCAGGAAAGAGTTTTAGTGGTGTGCGGAGGCTGGCGACATATCCGAACCGGTACTCGCCGGTTGCGACTGCGCGGCTACCTGGGTTGAGCCACGATAAACGCCCGCTCCGTAACGTTGCTCGACAATTGCCTCGGCGATTCTGTCCGCTAGTAGCTCGCGATATTCAGAATCGCGCGCCTGGTTGCCTTCGGAGCGATTACTCAGAAATCCGCACTCCACCAGGACCGCCGGATAGTAGGCGAGGCGCAAGACACGAAAGTTCGCAGTGTGCACGCCGCGATTGGCCGAGTGCGGGATCGTCATCAGCTCGGATTGGATCCGATAGGCCAGATCGAATGAATCGCCTGAATGATAATAAGTCTCAAAGCCGTGAATGCCGCGCCGGCGTGAATCGTTAAAGTGAATACTGACGAAGATCGCATTCTTCTGCGAATTTTCGATGGCGACACGCTCATCGAGCGGAATGAAAACATCCGAAGAGCGTGTCATGACTGTTTTCAATTGCGATTCGCGCAGCTTGCGGTCGAGCCGCTCGGCTACGTCGAGTGTAGCCATCTTCTCCGGCGGACCGGAACGGCGATAGGCACCGGTATCTTTCCCGCCGTGCCCAGCGTCCACTACAACGGTGCTGAAAGTCTTGCTCGTGTTTTTGACCGCAGTTTTTGGCGCGGTCGCGCAAGCAGCCAATAGAGTGACGCAACCAACGGCAAAAGTACGACTGATCAGGCGCGGCATTCTGCTTAAATAGCAAAAAGTCCCTTCTCTAGCAAAAGTTTTCTGTTGATAGATCTCGGTATCGCGCGTTTTGATTCCGTCCGCCGCCGGATTATTTTCCGGCGATCACATACAAAAAGCACTTGTTTTTTGCGCTGCTGCACTTAAAGCCTTTACCTCTTTTATGATGATTCGATTTGCGATTCTGCCTTTCCTCCTGGCATTGAATTTTTCAATGTGCACGAAACATCCAAGCCCGGTCACGAGTTCCGAGCCAGCGACTTCATCGCCAGCGGCGGCTGGCGAAACTGCTGGCGGCAGCCCAGCTCCGGGTGTTGCTGGTGCCGCGCCGTCGCCAAAAATCACTCGCTATCCGGGCACCGAGATCACGCCGACCGATTTCGAGGCGCAAATGAAACAACTCAAAGATGCCGGAATTACCGTAATCAGTCTGCAAGATTTGCTGGCGTGGAAGCGCGGCGAAAAAAATATTCCGCCGCGATGCGCGGTCATTTCATTCGATGATGGATGGAAATCGCAATACGACGTCGCCTGGCCGATCATGAAAAAATTCGGATATCCGTTTACGATGTTCATTTACACGGAAGGCGTACGCGGAGGCAGCCTGGGCGGCGGAGAAGCGATCACCTGGGAACAGCTTGCCGACATGCGCGACAACGGAATCGATATTGAGGCGCATACCGCGACGCATCAAGACTTGCGCGAAGGGCATAACATAATGCTGGCTGCCCCCGGGGGGAAGAGGACCAGGACAAAATTGACCGGGCCCGCATACGAGCAATGGGTCCATAACGAAGTCGTCGGCTGCAAGGAACTGCTCGAGCAGCGGCTCGGCATCAAAGTGAATTGTTTCGCCGTGCCCTTCGGCAATTATAACGAGCACGTCAAAGAACTTGCGCGAAACGCCGGTTACGAAGCGATGTTTACCGTTTACGGCCAGCCCATCACCTTTACCTCTCCGCTCGATTCGCTTGGTCGTTATGCGATCGAAGCGAACAAGCCCAAGGTATTCGTTGACGCAGTCAAGATGATCGGCACGTCCAGCGGGGGCGCAGCCGCAGTTGCTGAAGTCGGCGCGGCTGATCTCTCAACCCAACCGGCGGATGGCGACACCGTTCGCACGGCGCTCCCGCTCATCAAAGCGAATCTCAGCCGCGTCGGCGGAATCGAGCCCGGCAGCGTGCAAATGCGGGTCAGCGGACTCGGTGTCGTTCCCGTGAGTTATGATCCGAAAACCGGCATCGTTTCTTATCAAGTGACTCAGAAATTGCGCGGAACCTCGTGCACGGTGATTGTCAGCGCGAAAGCGGAAGGCAAAAAAGTCGAGGCGCACTGGACTTTCGGGATCGAAGCGGCAGCCGCCGCTGCGCCGGTCTCTGCGGCGGCAAGATCAACGCCGACGCCGAAGAAATAGTCTAGCGATGGCACTTTGGGGAGCACACGCGTCTCGCGTGAATGACTAACCACTAATCAACACGAATAAACACCAATGGGTCTTTGGACGTTCGATGTTTTCTTCTGCAGAGGCAGCCGTGGCGGCTGCAATTCTTAGACGCTCACAGACGACACGCCTGCCACTACAGCCTGTAGATTAGTGTCCGTTCGTTAAGAGTAGAAGAGTGACCAGAAATGTTTTCGCAACTAAGCGATAAGCTGCAGGACATCTTCAAAGATCTGCGCGGCCACGGCACAATCAGCGAATCAAACATCGACGCTGCGTTGCGTCAGGTGCGTCTGGCTTTGCTGGAGGCTGATGTCGATTTTCAGGTTGCCAAGAAATTCGTTGCCCGCGTCAAAGAAAAGGCGCTAGGCGAAGCTGTCCTTCGCAGCATCACGCCCGGCCAGCAGATAGTAAAAATTTTTCATGATGAGCTCTCGGGATTGCTCGGAGGCGACGCCGCCCCGCTCAATGTAGAGAAGCCGGGCCGGATCTTGATTATCGGACTTAATGGCTCCGGTAAAACGACCTCCTCTGCCAAGCTGGCGCGGTTTTTAAAAAAGCAGGGGCATGCGCCGGCTCTAATCGCCTGCGATCTGCAAAGGCCGGCAGCGATTGAGCAACTGGCGACGCTCGGAAAACAAATTGACGTGCCGGTGTACACTCCCGATCCGGGTGAAAAGAATGTTCAGCGCGCCGCTGCGGCCGCGCTCGAATGGCAGAACCGATCGGCTTCAGGCGGACATAGCCTCAACATCTTCGATACCGCTGGTCGCCAGGAAATCGACGCAGCGCTGGTTGAGGAACTGAAAAAGCTGAAAGAATTTTTGCGGCCCCAGGAGACGTTGCTGGTGGTCGATGCTGCAACCGGCCAGCAAGCGGTCAGCGTGGCAACCCATTTCGACAATGCGTTGAAGATCACCGGAATCGTTTTGACCAAACTCGACGGCGACGCGCGCGGCGGCGCGGCATTGTCAATGCGTGAAGTAACGCGGCGGCCAATCAAATTTGCCGGCACCGGTGAAAAGCTCGACCAATTCGAACTCTTCGTTCCTGACCGACTGGCCGGGCGGATTCTTGGAATGGGCGACGTGGTTGGTCTGGTCGAAAAAGCGGCCGAAGCAGTCGATGATGAGGAAGCCGCCCGCTTGGAGCGGAAGCTGCGCACAGCTTCGTTCGACTTCAACGATTTTCTGGCGCAGTTCAAAACGATGCGCAAGATGGGGCCGCTTGAAAATATTCTTGGCATGTTGCCCGGCATGAGTAACGTCCAAGGCCTCTCTATTGACGAGAAGCAGCTCAAGCGCACCGAGGCCATCATGCTTTCGATGACGAGCCAAGAGCGGACGCGTCCGGACATTCTGAATGGGCGGCGTCGTCAGCGCATTGCGCGTGGCAGCGGCTGCACCGTCACGGAGGTAAACGATTTGCTGCGGCGCTTTGGTCAGATGCGCAAGATGATGAAGAGCGCGGGCAGGATGAAGAGGACGTTAAAAGAGTTACAAAAGTTACATCGTTAAAAAGATTGCATTGCTAACTTTGTAACCCTTGTAACGTTGTAATCTTGTAACTTTTTAAAATGGCAGTTTCAATCAGATTACGCAGAGAAGGAGCGAAGAATCGCCCCTATTACAAAGTCGTGGTGGCCGACAGCCGCAGCCCACGCGACGGAAAATTCATCGAGATCATCGGCACATACGATCCGAAAAAACCCGGTCACAACAGCACGTTGAAACTGGATCGGGCGGAATACTGGATCAGCAAAGGCGCGCAACCGTCCGAGACCGTGCGTAGCTTGATCAAGAAAAATAAAAAACAGGCTGCCATCGCCCCCGCTAAAGCTGCGTCTAAACCGACTGTCTCACCCGCGCCCGCGGAGATAACGCCGGCGTCACCGCAGCCAGCCGTCGCAGAAACGGCAGCCGGGGGACCGCCGCAGACCTGAAGGATGCTGTAGCCGCATCGCTCTGTCGAGGCGTCGGCCGGCACGGCGACAGAGCGCCGTGGCTACACCGCGCAAGTGACAAAGATGGTGTTTGGGATACTTTCAACGTCGGCATGAGAGAATTTCTCGAGTTCGTTATTCGGCAGTTGGTCGAATTTCCCGACGATATGGTGCTCACGGAAATTCCGAGCGGCAGAACAACCATCTTCAAGCTGCAACTTCGGCAAAGCGATGTCGGCCGCGTGATTGGCCGCAACGGCCAAACCATTCACGCGATTCGCGCGTTGCTCGTCAGTTCCGCCGCGCGCCATGGGCAGCGCGCCATGCTGGAAATCATTGAATAAATTTCTTCTGTAGCGGCGCTCTGTGAGCGTCGAGCTTTTTCATTCCAGCGGTTGTAGACCACCGCTACAGTTTTTTCGGCATGAAACATTAGGAGTTGAGCGTTGGACATTTTCTCGATGAAGATCGACATCCTGACGTTATTTCCGGAAATCTGCCGCGCACCGCTCAACGAAAGCATGATGAAACGCGCCCAGAAAAATGGGATTGTCGATCTTTGCGTTCATAACCTGCGCGATTGGACGCAGGACAAACATCACATCGTCGATGATGCGCCGTTCGGGGGGGGGCAGGGGATGGTCATGAAACCGGAGCCGATTTTTGCAGCCGTCGAAGAGCTGCGGCGGCAAATTGCGGAAAAATCTAAAATCGAAGATCGAAAATCGAAGATTGTTCTGATGTCTCCGGCTGGGCGCCGCTTTGATCAACAGATGGCGGCACAACTTTCGCGCGAATCACACCTCATCATCATTTGCGGTCATTACGAGGGAGTGGATCACCGCGTGATCGAGCACTTGGTCGATCTCGAAATCTCCATCGGCGACTATGTGCTTACGAACGGTGCAATCGCTGCGGTCGTGCTTGTGGATGCGATCGTACGTTTGCTGCCTGGCGCGCTCGGCCACCAGCAATCCGCGGCGGACGATAGTTTCAGCGGCGAACTGCTCGAAGCGCCGCAGTACACGCGCCCGGCAGAATTTCGCGGCTGGAAAGTCCCGGAAGTTTTGCTCTCAGGAAATCACGCGGAGATCGAAAAGTGGCGAAAAGAACGGGCGATCAAACGAACAAGCGAGAACCGGCCAGATTTGTCGGGTCGGGGCGATTGACCTCAATCGCCGTGGGCGGTTCAGGTGAACCGCCCCTACCTGACACGTCCGAGAACTACGCACGCGTTAATTCCGCCGAATCCAAATGAGTTACTCATGATGTAATTCAGGTCCGCTTCGCGTCCGTGATTCGGAACGATATCGAGATCGCAAGTCGGATCGGCGGTCTGATAGTTGATTGTTGGCGGAATCCATTGCCGATCCAACGCGAGCGCACAAAGCGCAGCTTCAATCGCGCCGGTCGCGCCGAGCGGATGCGCGTAATAGCCTTTCGTCCCGCTGACTGGTATCCGTTGCGCATGCTCGCCGAACACTTGTTTGATCGACATCGTTTCGGCGCTGTCATTCAGCTGCGTCGAGCTGGCGTGCGCGTTGACATAATCGATCTGCTCCGGCGCAAGCCGTGCGTCGTCGAGCGCTTCGCACATGGCGCGCATGCACGATTCGCCGCTCGGCAGGGGCGAAGTCATGTGGAAAGCATCGTTATTGAGACTGTAACCGAGCACTTCCGCATAGATGCGCGCTCCGCGTGCTCGCGCGTGCTCAAGCTCTTCTATAATGAGCGAGGCGCCGCCTTCTCCCATGACAAAGCCATCGCGCAGCAAATCGAACGGACGACAAGCCAGAGCGGGATCCCCCGACCATCGGCTCATCGTTTTGATGATGTCGAATGCCCCGATCGTGATGGTCGTAAGAGGCGCTTCCGCTCCTCCGGCGACGATCACATCGGCGAAATCGTCGCGAACGTAGCGCAACGCTTCGCCCACGGCTACCGTGCCGCTGGCGCAACTGTTCGAGTTGGTCGTGCCTACACCGCGAAAACCGAAGTCAATCGCAATGTTCGAATGGGCTGAGCCACCGAAAACCTGAACAGCAAGCGTGGGCTGAACTCCACGGGCGCCCTTTTTCAAAAACCGGATATATTGATCTTCCGCCTTGCAGACGCCGCCAAGTGCGGTGCCAAAACTGACGCCCACGCGATGTTGCGGTTTTTCGCGGGAATAGTCGAAACCTGCGTCGTCGAGCGCCAGCTTCGCTGATGCGACCGCAAATTGCGCATAGCGGTCGAGCCGTTTCAAGCGGTGCGGTGCAAAGAATTCTTCTGGATCCCAATCGCGAATCTCGCCCGCGCAACGCACGCGGAAGGCACTGGGATCGAAGCTTGTGATGCTGTTGATTCCACTCGTCTCGGCAAGAATGCCGTTCCAGAAACCATCGACGCCTTTGCCAATGCAAGTGATAGGGCCGATTCCGGTGATGACCGCGCGCCTTTGGCTCATGCAGTTACTCTGGTTGCCCTCGCTTCGACATACGCCTTCATACAGCGCAATGTCTTGTTGGCAATGTTGCTAACGAAAAAATCACCGATGATTTTGTCGGCCAGTGGGGCCAGAACCTTCACTCGAAATTTGAGATCGTGCGCGATTTTCACCAGCACACCCTCTGGCGTCTCATCAAATGTCCAGACCACGCGCATCCCTTTCGTGAATGCCTTCAAATGATGAAAGCGGATTTCAAGGCGGTCCCGGTCGATGATCTGCTCGGAGGTCCAGGAAATCGGGATGCCGGAACGCGTCGCCGCCATTACGACTACATTGCGATCCGGGCTGCGTTCCAGATAACGAATGTAGCGGTAATGCGGCAAAATCTTCGGCCACAGTTCCAGGTTCGCTGCTGTTAGGAAGATCGCCTTTCTCGGCACGCGCATGGTGATTGAATTCGTTTTACGCATTCGGGTGCTGGAAGCTTATTTTATACGTGCGGATTTGTCCGCGCGAGGCGAGAGTTCCGATCTTCTTTGGGGCGGCGCCCTCCCTGGAGCATAGCCGAATGAGTCTCTCTGGGTCTTCAAGACACCGCGCTTATCCATTTTGAAAAAGTCCGCGATGGCGATGGCGCAATCGCTCCCGCAGGCGCGGGACGAGAGCGCCCGCTCGACCCGTTCGGCTTCGAGCAGGCCAAGACTTTCTCTCAGGGCAGGCAGTGCGCTCCTCGCGCGATATCGATCCTAATCTTCAGTAATGAGACCAAACAGGCCGTGCGCTTCGTCGGCTATTCCCGCGGTGAAATAAACACCGGTGCCCAGAGGAAGAAGATCCCACAGGCCATCAAATTGTAGCGGCGTTCCATCGGCGCGCATCAGTGTCTCGATGAAAGCGCCGGTCGTCGGATCGTAAACGTTAATGAATCCGTCACCGAAGTTGCCGACCCAAAGTTCGCCGTCCACGAGCGCAAGTCCCCATGGAGCATTGAGGTTGCCGTTTGAGACCAGGCGTCTGAGGAAATTGCCGCTGGTATCGAACACATTAACAAAGCCACAGCCGGGACAGGCAACGTCATCGTGTTTCGCGTGATCCTGCTTGGCATAAGTCACGAAAATTTCGCCGTTGAAATTCCGGATGCCAAACGGTGCGTAGCCAGCGGGAAGATTCGGGTCAATGAAGCCGTTGGGAGTCACCGGATGAAAACTCTCATCGTAGGTTTCAACGTGGCCAGTGTGGAAATTCGACGCGTAGAGAAAATTGACGCCGTTGGCGACGCCCAGCGTCGTGCTTTTGTAAACAGCGTGGTTCACGCCGCGGTTGGTGCCGTTATCGACAGCGATGATCGCGTGCGTCTGATCCAGCGTCGGGTTCCAACCTGAGATGGAACCATCTTCACTGACAAAGATGAAAATCGCGGGCGCGGAAGTTCCATTCTTTGTCACTTGAAAGAATTGCGTGTTGTTAAGCACGATTCCGGTTGGATTGGCGCCGTCTCTGTTCCGCGCGGCGGTTGGGATTTCAACCACCAGCGAAACGGCTGTGCCATCCTGATTGTAGAGTGTTGAGACGCCGGTGCCGTTGTCGCTGACCCAAATAGTGCCAGTCGCCGAGGCTGCCATGCCCCAGGGATTGACAAGGTTTGGATCAGTGTGTTGCGCCACGCCGGCGATGTCTGATTGGAAGTTTGTCGACGAATAGGTGTCCGCGCGCGCAGACGCGGCCGTGAACATCGCTACTGCTAACGAGAGCAGAGCGATTTTTGTGTAATGATTAGTCGTTTTCATAGGTTTTATTGGTTTTGTATGGTCAGTATCGCGGCGAACGCTGTCCCGGGCCGTATCGAAAAAGTAACACCGCTGTTACTTTTGGGCGTGACTTAGGGGGCGTCTCGTATAGCGAACCATTTTGGTGAAAGCGAAAATCGTCGCTTGAAAGATCACCGATCCGCTTAGGGCTGCGGGATATTGAAATCTGGCGGTTGCAGCTCCGGCGGACAAGGAGACTGGGGAGCCCCCTGGCGCTCGCCGGACGCCGCAACCTCACGCGCGACTGTTCCGTGACTTTCTTGTTATCTATCTGATCGGGCAGTCACATGGTTTAATTACACTCGCGTTGGGCGGCGTCCGCGTCCTGCGCGAGTTGCGTTAGGACGGCAAAGAACTGCGACGATTGCCCAATGAAAAGCCCCATGTCTGTTAGAAACTGAACAACGCCCATGGCAATGCCGTCCGTTTCGGTCGGTCGAA
>QHOM01000033.1 GCA_003218785.1 Verrucomicrobiota bacterium | reverse complement strand
CGGATCTGTTCCACCGCCTTGCGCGCTTTCCGGGCGGCCGCCACCCTTGCCGCCAACGATCGACGCGATTTCCTGGATAATTTTGTTCGCCTGAAATTTTGACGTGAGTTTTTTCGGAATCGCAGCAATTAGCGCGACGGTTCCATCTTTAATGCCCACGAGAAAAATTGCCCCTTCAAACTTCGACCGCAACGCGTCCACGACGGCTTGAAGCAATTTTGGATCCGCGCCTGGTACTTCCGCTACACAGAAGTTCTTGTGTGAAGCCGCCAGTTCATTTGCGATCGTGGCAGCGCGACTCTGCAACTGCGCTTCAATCGCCTTAGCTTGGTTCTTTTCCCACTCATGAACTTCCGCTTCGACTTTGTTCAAATGCGCTGCGCGAGCATCGATCTTTTTGAGCATTTCAGACGTGTCACCTTTGTCTTCAAAAGCAGGCAGCACTGCAATGTCGGGTTTCTTGCGCGCGAGCGCTTCAAACTTCTCTTGCTGGCACGCAGCTTGCTGCTTCGCCCAATTGCGTGCCGCGTCCCCGGCAACCGCTTCGATCCGGCGGATCCCAGCAGCGATTGCCTCTTCCCTGACGATTCGGAATGGGCCGATCTCACCCGTGGATCTGACGTGGGTCCCCCCGCAGAGTTCCATGGAGTAACCGTTAAGCGCGCGAGGTGCGCCGCCGATTTGCAGCACACGGACCGTGTCACCGTATTTCTCTCCGAAGAACTGAATAATGTCGCTGCGCTTTTTCGCTTCTCCGTAAGGAATTTCGGTCCAGGAAACAGGGGCATTTGCCGTGATCTTCTCGTTCACCAATTTTTCAACGTCGCGCACTTGCTGCTTCGTTAATGGCGCACTCGAAAAATCAAAGGTCAGTTTGTCAGGACCGACGTAGCTTCCCTTTTGCGACGCGTCGCGTGAGACCACTTCGTGCAACGCCCAATGCAACAGGTGCGTCACGGTGTGATGTCCCTGAATTGATTTGCGTCTATCGACATCCACTGAAACGCGCACAGCTTCACCCGGTTCCGGCGCGCGGCCTTCCACAAGTGCCGCGCGATGAACAAACACATCGCCCCGTTTTTGCGTGTCGGTTATGCGCAACTGGCCGACTTCCGTCCAATCGTGTCCGGGAACATGCAGAAAACCTTTATCGCCGACCTGGCCGCCCATTTCCGCGTAAAACGGTGTGCTATCAACAACGATATTTAGTTCGTCCGATTTTTTGCCCGGAAGAATGGTTTCAACGACTGCTTCCGCCTCGAGAAAGTCGTAACCGAGAAATTTCGTCGGCGCGACTTTCACCTCGCCTTCTTCGACGCTGATTTCTTCTTTCTTCTGCGCCTTGCGTGCGCGCTCGCGCTGTTGCGCCAGTAATCGTTCGAAGGCGGCAATATCTACTTCGAGTCCATCTTCGCGGGCCTTTAATTGTATCAGATCGATCGGGAATCCAAACGTGTCGTAAAGCTCGAAAGCTTGTTCGCCAGAGATAACGGAAGCTGCAGCGACAATAACTTCTCGCTGGCTCGTATTTCTAAGTTGGATCAGCTCGCGAGCAAATCTCTTGAAGTCACTGCATATGAATTCAAGCTGCTGTTTCGAAAAACTGCGAACCCGTTGAAGAAATAAGCGCGCCGCTTCTCGAAAAAAAGGTTTTCTCGGCAACCAGAAATCGTCCAGAGCGTACTCTTGGATGATCGGCTCACCAGCGAAGAATCCTTTTAACGCGAAAATTCCTCCAACAACTCGGTTTTTGTTTCGCGCGGAGCTCGGGGAAGATGTCGCCCACCGTTCGGGCGACGACGTCGACAAGTTTGAAGAAGAATGCCTCATGGAATCCGAGCGTGCGGCCATAGCTAAATGCGCGACGTAATATGCGGCGCAAAACGTAACCGCGGCCTTCGTTCGACGGAACGATTCCGTCGGCAATCGCGAAACTCAGAGCGCGGATGTGATCGGCGATCACGCGGAAGGCGATATCGACCTGCTCCTGCGTGTTCTGATTCTGTAGGGCGGGTGTGTCAGCTGCCGGCGTCTCGCAGAGACGCCCTACAGTTGGCAACATCGATGCGTATCTTTTGCCACTCAATTTTTCCAGCTCGTTGAAGATTGGCCGAAAAATATCGGTCTCGTAATTTGAAATGGTTCCCGAAAAATCGACGAAATTGTTTGTGCCCTGGATGATTGCGGTTACGCGCTCGAAACCCATTCCGGTATCGACATGACGTTGCGGCAAAGGCGTGAACGAACCGTCCGGGTTCGCAGTGAACTGGATAAAAACAAGATTCCAAATCTCGATGCAACGCGGGTCTTCCTTATTCACCAACTCGCCGCGCGTGTCGCCGTCCGGCGTAAGATCGACATGGACCTCCGAGCAGGGCCCGCACGGACCGGTATCCCCCATCATCCAAAAATTATCGGCCTTACCGCCATTGAGAACGTGAACAGCCGGATCGAGATCAGCTTCGCGAAACAAATGCGCCCAGTGATCGTGCGCTTCCCGATCGAACTCACTCGGCTCGCCTGGGCCAGGCTTGTAAACGGTCGCATAGAGCCGTTGCGGTGGAAATTTCCAACGTTCGACCAGTAATTCCCAAGCCCACTCGATCGCTTCCCTTTTGAAATAATCACCGAAGCTCCAGTTACCAAGCATCTCGAAAAACGTGTGGTGATAAGTGTCGAGTCCGACATCTTCGAGATCGTTGTGCTTCCCGCCCGCGCGGATGCATTTCTGCGTATCGGCCACGCGCGCCGGTTTCCATGGAGGTTTTTGCTGTCCAAGAAAAATCGGCACGAACTGGTTCATCCCGGCATTGGTGAAAAGCAGATTCGGCGCGTCGGGCAGTAGCGAAGACGAGGGCACAATGGTGTGCTGTTTCTCGCGAAAGAAATCGAGAAAGGATTGCCTAATCTGCGCAGATGTCATCGTGTCAAACTTAGGTGGTTGCAGCCAAGTTTCCTGAGAGCGAGAGGATTTCCAAATGGAAATGTGTCCGGGCAAGGTCATGTTGATGCAAGGCAGACCATGAACACGATCAAAGGCGAGCAGCTTCTCGCGCAGGTCAACTGGCGTTATGCGACGAGCAAATTTGATCCGTCGCGCAAAATATCTCCGGAAGATTGGGCGGTGGTGGAAGAAGCGCTTATTCTCTCGGCCTCGTCGAACGGGCTGCAACCGTGGACATTTGTCTCATCACTGATCAAAAAACGCGCGAAAGACTTTTTCCTTCGACCTGGAACCAACGCCAGATTTTGGATTGCTCGCATTTTTGTGGTCTTCACGGCGAAAACGAAGATAACGAGCGAAGACATCGATCGTCATGTTGCAAGAACGGCGGAACTGCGTGGTGGAACTGTCGAGGCTCTGAAGCAGTTTCGTAACGCGGTTGCTGACGATCTCGTAACGGGCACTCGCGCGGCGGAAGCGCACGAATGGGCGGCGCGCCAGGCTTACATCGCACTTGGAAATTTTTTGACGAGCGCGGCTTTACTCGGCGTCGACACATGGCCGATGGAAAGGTTTAAGCCCGACGAATATGACCAGATTCTCGAACTTCCCGCGAAGCGCCTGACCTCCGTCGTGTGTTGCGCCGCCGGATATCGTTCGGCGGATGATAAAAAAGCTGGACAAAAAAAGTGCGTTTTAGCTGGAATGACGTGATTCACTTTTTGTGATTTCAGCGCTTCGGCGGAGACACGCTCACAAGCGCGGGAGATTTCCAAGGAGCGCGAAACTGCTGATCAATCTGTTCGGCCTCATACTTGCGCCTTGCGTTAAGGCAACGATGAATCTCGACATGTCGATCTTTGGGGTCGCGGCGTTATTTTATTTTTTATCCTGGTCCAGCTTGGTCTTCACCGCAGACTCAATTTCTTCGTAGAGTGCCCGATCATTCTTTAGCGTCTCCTTCGCGGCATCGCGACCTTGGGCTAGTTGCGTGCCTTTGTAATTCAGCCACGAGCCACGCTTCTCGATGATTTGTTTTTCGAGCGCAAGATCGAGTAGCGCGCCGGTCGATGAAATTCCCTCGTTATACATGATGTCGAACTCGGCTTCGGTAAACGGCGGAGCGACCTTGTTTTTCACGATCTTAACCCGGGTGCGATTGCCCGTGACAACGCCATCTGTCTGTTTGATCGCGCCGATACGGCGAATATCGACACGCACACTGGCGTAGAATTTCAACGCTCTGCCGCCGGGGGTCGTTTCCGGATTTCCAAACATGACCCCGATCTTTTCCCGAATTTGGTTCGTGAAAATGCAGCAGGTTCGCGCTTTTGAAATGAGCGACGTGAGTTTGCGTAAAGCGGCGCTCATCAGTCGCGCCTGCGCGCCAACCGTCGCGTCGCCGATTTCGCCTTCGAGCTCAGCCCGGGTCACCAGCGCTGCCACTGAATCAATGACAATTACGTCGAGAGCATTGGAGCGTACCAGTGTCTCGCAAATCCGGAGCGCTTCCTCCCCAGAGCTCGGTTGCGAGACGAGCAGGTCGTCAAGATCGACACCGAGCCTTTTCGCGTACGCAGGATCGAGAGCATGCTCGACATCGATAAATGCCGCAAGGCCGCCGTGCTTCTGTGCCTGGGCAATTACGGTAAGAGTAAGAGTTGTCTTTCCGGAGGATTCCGGGCCAAACACTTCGACAACCCTACCCCGTGGAAATCCGCCAACGCCAAGCGCGCGATCGATCAGAATGTTGCCTGTGGGAATAACGTCGATGTCGATGATCTTTTCGTCGCCAAGTCGCATGATCGCGCCATCGCCGTAATCTTTCGCAATCTGTTGAATCGCAAGATCGAGATTCTTATTTCGCGCAGCGGTAAGTTTGTCTGCGCTTGTTTTTTCTTCGGTTTTGGTCGCCATATTCAGGTGACTGTAATTACTTCCACGCCGGCAATTCGCCAAGCGGAAAAGAGTCGCAACAAATCGAAAGGCCGCGAACGTGTGGTTCGCGGCCTTTGCTTCCCAGAGAACTAGAGGTTACGAAACAACGATCTTGCGCGGTTTGACGTGCTCCGCCTTCGGCACAGTCAAAGTCACAAGGCCTTGATCGATCTTTGCGCTGATTTTGTCGGCATTGACCGATGGATCGAACTCGAACGCGCGCCTGAAGTTTTCTGCACGCGATTCGTGATGAATCAGTGCTCCTTCCACCGTAGGAAAATGACGGCGCCCGACAATTGTCAGCTCGTTGTTCTCGACTGAAACTTCGAGGCCCTCTTTGTTCACGCCGGGCATCTCTACTTCGAGCGTATAGCTTTCGGCAGCCTCGGTCACACTCGCGAAAGGCACGACAAACTGTT
The DNA here is from genome assembly GCA_003218785.1 of Verrucomicrobiota bacterium. GTDB lineage: Bacteria > Verrucomicrobiota > Verrucomicrobiia > Chthoniobacterales > UBA10450 > Udaeobacter. The sequence continues at coordinate 16,811 of QHOM01000033.1, read as the reverse complement.
GTGTTTGCGCGCGATCCCCGTCACCATTTTCGCGGACTAATGTGTTCATGTTTGAATTTCCTTATGCAAAGTTGGCCGGCCCGCTATGCACGCGCCGGATTTCATTAACTAACGGAAATTTGCTTTGGCTTCGCTTCCTCGGCCTTTGGCAACGTCACGGTCAGGATCCCATCCCGATAGATCGCACTGACTTTGTTTGCATCCACGTGGGTTGGAAGCGTGATGCTTCGGCGGAATTTGCTGACATAACGCTCGGTGCGCTCCGATTTCTCGGCGCCAGAAGTTTCGCGTTTCCGCTCGCCACTGATTGTCAACGTCCCGTCGTGTAAGGAAGTTTCAATATCTTCTCTGCTCATTCCGGGCAACTCAATCACGGCGACCACGTTGTCATTGCTCTGATAGAGATCGAGCGCAGGGGACCAACCGCTAAACAGCTGTCCCGGGCGTCCGAAGCTCGACCAGAAGGGCGACTCGACGAGCGAGTTAAGATCGTCTCTGAGGTTCATCCAGCGGTCCAACGACGGCCAGGACATTAGTTCTGGGCTTTGATAACGTATTAGACTCATTTATAAACGCTCCTTTTTATGTATTAAGTATCGTACTACCGATCGCTACCCCCAACCAAAGCTGCCCTCGCGCCAAGCGTAACGATTTCGATTGCATTATCATAAGATCTAATATTCCAACGAGTTATCACCGGATAATCCCTACCTTTTGCACTGGAGCATGTGTTGTTTTGTCGCAGCGTCTTGGACATACCCAAAATGCGTGACAAATTTGCACAGCTTGCACGCGCGAAAAACATTGCCGGGCCGGAGGACCACAACTACTGATCTCTCGTGGCGACGACGCAACGAGATAAACGGTTCATGCGCGCGGCACTCAAGGAGGCCGAAAAAGCACAAGGTCAGACGAGTCCCAATCCCGCTGTCGGAGCAGTTCTGGTTATTCACAATCGGATAGTGGCAAAAGGACACCATCGAGGAGCAGGCCGTGAGCACGCCGAAATCGAATGCCTCCGTAGTTTCGACGCTCCCGTGCCTGCCCGTGCCACGCTGTACGTTACTCTCGAACCTTGTTCCACTGTCGGACTCACTGCCCCATGCACGGATGCGATCCTTAAGGCAGGGGTCAGGAAAGTAGTTGTCGGCGCGATAGACGTCAATCCGCGCCACTCCGGCAAAGGCATCGTACAGTTGCGAAATGCGGGCGTCAAAATCCGAGAGGGCATTTTGGCCAGGGAGTGCGCACGCCTTAACGAGGCTTTTAACAAATGGATTGTCACCCAACGGCCGTTTGTCATCGCAAAGTGCGGGATGTCTCTGGATGGCCGATTGACGCGGCCTCCCGGTGAGCCTCGGTGGATCACAGACGTTTCTGCCCGTCGGCACGCACAGGGGCTTCGCGCTCGCGTGGACGCAATTCTAGTTGGAGCCGAGACTGTTCGAGCCGATAATCCGCGATTAACCGTGCGGGGCGTGCAAGGCGCGCGACAACCCTGGCGTGTCGTGCTAACTCGTTCAGGGAGCCTGCCGCGGCGGGCTCGTTTGTTTTGTGATCGGCTGACTGCACGAACGCTGGTCTATAGGCGCAAGTCTTTAGCGAGCGTGTTGAAAGACCTGGGGAAAAAAAATGTCACGAGTGTACTGATTGAGGGTGGCGGCGACGTGCTTGGACAGGCGCTCGATGCGCGTCTGATCGACAAGGTTCAACTTTACCTGGGCCCGATATTGACCGGAGGACCAATAATTGCATTCTCGGGCCGCGGAGCAGAGGCCACTGTAAACGCGATGCGTCTCGATCGCGTTTCGTACAAGCGGATCGGCCAAAATGTCCGCATCACCGCTTATCCCAAGATTGTGGCTCCTGAATAAATCGAGAAACTTTTCGTCGTACCCACGGTTGAATCGTTGGGAGGAAAATAATGAACTGGAAACGACTTCTGTTAATTGCATTGATAGCAAGTGGATTCGCTTTTGCTTCGGCACCGCGTTCTGACGCCGGCGTATCGGTCGGGATCGGATTTGGATTCCCGGTGGGGTATGGATATGGCCCTTATGGGTATTATCCACCGTATCCATACTATGGTTACTACGGAGGGCCGTCCTTTTTCTGGCGCAACGGGCATCGCGTTTTTGTCCGGCACCGCGGCTTCGTGCGACATCCTCATCGCTTTCATCGGTAAGCTGGCGGATATCCAAACTACCGACCTGGCTTGGAAGCAATTTTGAGCCAGCTCTTTTTTTTGACATTGAGCAAGTGTTCGGCAGGGGCACCCCAGCGCGCACTCCCGTCGCTCCGCTGACGGTTCGGTTATTTTCCTGATTTCGGCGATTGTGTCGGTTTCACAGTGGTGCTGCTGTTCGGCTGCTGAGGCTGGAATTCTCTTTTTAGTTGCTGAATCAAAGCCGGCAGCTGTTGCTGTCGCTCAGTTTCAATTTGCTGCCGGAGGGTTTGCTCCATTTTTCGCCGTTCTTGCATGTAACGGGACTCAAACAACCCGCGCTCGTCCGGAGCCAGGCGTAGGCCAGAATCGCGGAGCGCCGCTTCAGTTTCACGCTGAATTTGTTCGCGGCGCATGGCCTCTCGCTGACGCATAATCTGACGCTCCTGCGGGCTCATTCGCAGCCAACGCTCGGCATTGCGCTGGAAATTCTGCCGGGCTTCCGGGGAAAGTGAAAGCCACTGTTGACGCGTGCTCTGTACCGGCGGGGACCGACGAGGAGGTGGACCCGTCTGTCGCCCGTTAGACCGATGCGGTTGCGCTTGTGCCGAAGCACAGACAGAAGCGAAGATCGACAACGCTGCGATTATCTTTACAAACTTGGCTTTTCGTCCCACAGGTTAGTTTCATCCCAAGCAATCAATGTATCTAGATCAGCGACGACGTCATAATCTTGTGGATCGATCTGAGCGACGACATCTGCTTCGCTCGCAGGTGGTGTTTGCGACGCAGGATGATGCCTCGCTATGGCCATGCCTATTACGACAATTGCCACAGCAGTTGCTGCGGTCAGCCTCCGCAAGCTCAACCAGTTTCGCATCCGCTCGAACCGGCTCGCCTCCTGGCGGATCTTCCTCGCCACGTTCCGGGCGAAGAATGGCGAAAGCCTGGGTTCGGCGATCCGACCAAGCAAATCCCATAATTCCTGATCATCTTTACGTTCCATAGTCTCCGATGGATTGAACTACTTGCGCCGTTGGAAGTTGCGCCCGACGGAACCTTAAAAATCGCTATTTCACTCCGGGGGCCTCAAGGAAGCCTTCGAGTTGCCGAATACGGGTTGGGTGCCGCATTTTGCGCAAAGCCTTTGCTTCGATTTGCCGAATACGTTCACGGGTAACCTGGAACTGCCGCCCTACTTCTTCGAGGGTTCGGCTGTATCCATCGACCAGTCCGAATCGTTGCTCGAGCACCTGCCGTTCACGATCTGTCAGTGTCTCCAGCACGTCCTTGATCTTTTCCTTTAGCAAAACGATGGCAGTCATGTCGCTCGGGTTTTCGGCGCCTCTGTCCTCGATAAAATCGCCAAAGTTAGTTTCTTCGCTTTCGCCGACGGGCGACTGGAGCGAGATCGGCTGCTGCGCCATCTTTAAGACCGCGCGAACGCGATCCACTGGCAATAGCACTTCTTCCGCTACCTCTTCCGGCGTAGGTTCGCGCCCGTACTCCTGCACGAGCTGTTTTTGCACGCGCATGAGCTTATTGATCGTCTCGATCATGTGGACGGGAATGCGAATAGTGCGCGCCTGGTCGGCGATCGAACGGGTGATGGCTTGGCGGATCCACCACGTCGCGTAAGTGGAAAACTTGTAGCCGCGCCGATATTCGAATTTCTCGACCGCCTTCATCAACCCCATGTTCCCTTCCTGGATCAGGTCGAGAAACGACAGGCCGCGATTCGTGTATTTTTTTGCGATCGAGATAACAAGGCGCAGGTTTGCTTCCACCATTTCGGTCTTGGCTCGGAATGCCTGGCGCATCCAACCTTTCAGCGCCTGGTAGTGGTCGGCATATTCAGAAAGCGAAAGCCAAAGGCTCTTTTCCAGCTCGTGGATTTTGTTTCGGAGTTGTAACCTTTTTTTTCGATCGCGAAGATGTTTGGCTATCTCCGTCTGTAGATAAAGCGAGGCATGATAGGCGTCGTCTGCCAGGTGAACAAATTCCTCCGTGACTTTCTGCTTGAAGTAAAAGTGGGGATAAACCCGTTGGAGTGAAGCCATCGCTCTTTGCAGAGACTGAAGCTTCTGCGATCGTTTTTTTGAAGAGTTGCGCGGAGGCTGACAGTATTGCTGGTTGATCGAAGCGCTCAGTTGTTCCACCTGTCCGCACAGGCGCGGCAGCTTTTTCATATACCGTTCCCGGCTTTCGATTTTCTTGTCGAGAATGACGCGATCGAAGCGTTCCCTGCCCTCAGCAAGCTTCCTGGCGAGATCGAGGTGGGCGCGTGCAATAAAGCCGAAGCGGTTGATGTGCTTCTGCACCATGTTTTCGGCTTCCTCAATCCGTTTTGAAATTTCCACTTCCTGTTCCCGGGTCAGGAGCGGAACCTGTCCCATCTGCTTAAGATACATCCGCACCGGGTCGTCCAGAATATCGAGCTTGGCTTCAGGCTTCTCTTCCTCTTCTTCTTCCTCCTCTCCGTCTTTTTTGCCGTCCTTGTAGCGATCCACCTCCGACGCTTCAATAATGTCGATCTCCATGCGACGCAGGCGCGTGAGGATGAGATCGAGCTCATCGGCGTCGGTGATCCCTTCGGGCAACGCCTCGTTCAAATCGTCAAATGTGAGGTAACCTTGTTCTTTTGCCAGCTTGATCAGTTCGCGGATCCGACTCTGGACTTCGATCGCCGAATGCAGATGAGAGGTCGTCGCTTCGTGCTGCGGCTGCGGTGCGCCATTGCGCCGCTTTAAGAAAAGCCTAATACGCTTCGCTTTGAACCTAGCGAATTTTGGCTGTCTCTTCGCATTTCGCCGAAGGCCAGAAGGCTTCGTTACTGAACTACGGCGAGGCTGGCTTTTTTTAAGCCGTTGTGACGACGACTGTCGGCTAGCTCCCTTTCGTTTCGAATGCCTGGCCAAGATTGTGCGGTTACGGATTGACTGAGACCTTCGATCTACCACCGGTGGATCGACAATCAACTGTCGGCCGCGCCGGCGGGCTGTGAAAGCTCGTGGAGCTGCTCTTGCAGGTCAAGGATTTGTTTCTGCAAATTCACAACGTCACCGGCGCTGAGTTGGGGGAGTTTTATTCGGTTCTTCGCCACGTCAAGCTGGCGACGCAACACAGCCTGGCGAATGCCGAGCCACCATTTCTCCACCATGGTTCCGGCATTGGGCGGCACTTTCTGCAGCAACCACGAAGAAACCAGTGCTTCGTCTGCCGAGGAGAGCGTGGCCATAAAGGCATTGAGTGAGGCGGCGTCACTGGGGCGCAAGCCGCTCTCGAGAATGCGGACAAGGATTTCCGCATCTGGCACTTGTCCGAGGACCTCCCGCCAATTTTGCTCGCGAAGAAAATCTCGCGCTTCTTCATCTCGCAGCGCCAAGAGGCAAAGTATCGCGATGTCATGCCGCGGTGCTGGAGCGATTGGTGCAGACGCTGCATTGATTGTCTCGGCACGTTCGCGCTGTGGCTTCGGTAAGAGCGTTTCAAAATCTGACATCGAAACACCGAGTCTCGAACTGACTTTGCTTATCAGTTCACCACGCAAGAATGGATCTCGGGTATACGATATCGCGACTGCCATTTGCCTAGCCACCTGCATTTTCGCCGTCATAGATGTTAGGTCCGTCTGCTCAGCAGAACGAACGATCCAGTAATCGAAGAACTCCGGAGCTTCGGCAACACGTTTTTCAAACGCCTCTTTTCCCTCGCGCCGAATCAACGAGTCCGGATCCTCACCCACCGGCATTTCAGCAATACGAACAGTCAGCTGATACGCGAAGGCATTGAACCATGCGCGGTCCTTTTGCAGGAGCGCCTCAAGCGAACGCTCGGCCGCTTTTTGTCCGGCTGCGTCCGCATCAAAGCAAAGAACAACTTCATCGACGAAACGCTTCAGAACCCGCGCCTGGCTCTCGGTAAACGCCGTGCCCTGGGGAGCAACCACGTTCGCAATTCCCGCTTCGTACAGAGCGATTAGATCAAGCTGGCCTTCGCACACGACAGCGCAATTTGCCTCAATCAATGCGCGCTTGGTTTTGTGCAGACCAAAAAGCACGTTGCCCTTTCGAAAAAGCGGTGTCTCCGGCGAATTCAAGTATTTCGCCGTTCCCTCCTCGTCTTTCAGAAGTCGGCCGCTAAACGCAATCACTTCGCCGATGTCGTTGCAGATTGGAAACATGATCCGTCCGCGAAAGCGATCATACGATGTTCGTTTGGCGTTTGATGTTTCGTCCGCTGCACGCTCTGCGTCGTCTTTGGTCTTAACGAGGCCACTTGCAATGAGATCGCGCGTCTCGTACCCATGTTCGCGGGCCCAACTACCAAACGCATCCCATTCATCGGGCGCATAACCAAGGTGCCATCGCTTCGCGATTTCTGCCGTGATCCCACGCTGCTTCAGATATTTCCGCGCCGGTTCGGCGAATTCCTTCTTGATCAAATTCTCATGAAACCATGCGGCAGCCTCCCCATGCAGCTGTAGCAAAGTGCGGCGAGTTTCATGTTGCCGATCTTCGGCACCGCCCGGACCCCGCTCTTCAATTACCGGGATGCCGACGCGCGCCGCCAGCTTGCGCACGGCGGAAGGAAAATCAATGTGCTCATAATCCATCACAAAGCGAAAAACGCTTCCGCCTACTCCGCATCCAAAGCAGTGGAAAGTTTGTCGCTGCGGGCTGACATGGAACGACGGCGTCTTCTCCTGGTGAAATGGGCAAAGCGCCTTGAAATTTGCCCCTGCGCGTTTGAGCGGAAAATACGAACCGATCACTTCGACGATATCGTTCGCTGCGGCGATCTGCTCGATGGTTTGTGATGGAATTGCCACAGGCAGATGGCAAACTTATCCGCGCCGGACGAATTGAAAACATGAAGATGTTATTGTCGATCCTGGAGATCAATAGTGGGACGACACGGAGGTTGTCCCTCCAAGTCGCGCTCCCAGTGGTCACAATTTTCGCCGCGGCATTTTTCATCGCGCCTGCAACCTCTCAAGCACGCGATGTCATTCACAAAGGTGACGTAGTCGTAGTCCCACTGCACGGCGAAGTTTCTCCGTCTCTCCTGATGTTTCTGCGGCGCGCCGAGAAGGCAGCCAAAGGCAGTGGCGCCTCCGCAATGATCTTCGAGATGGACACGTACGGCGGGCGACTGGATGCGGCGGCCGACATCGTGAACGCGCTCAATCACATCACCATCCCGACTTACACATTCATTAACTCAAACGCCGGCTCGGCGGGGGCGATCATCGCGCTCGCCACACAGCATATCTACATGGCGCCGGTGAGCGCGATCGGCGCCGCCGCCCCTATTCTGCCGACCGGGGAAGACCTTCCGCCGACCGCGCGCGAGAAAACGATCTCATATTGGTCCGCGCTCATTCGGAGCTCCGCGGCTCGCAACGGGCACAATCCCGATATTGGCGAAGCGTTCATGAACAAGGACAAGGAAGTAAAAATTGGAGACCGTCTGATCCACCCGAAGGGAACGCTTCTCACGCTTAACGCGCAGGAGGCAATAGAGCGCATCAACGGCAAACCGTTGTTGGCGGATGGCATCGCTGATTCGATCGTCGATCTAACGCAAAAAGCCGAGCTTAAAGGCGAGATCGTGTCGCTAAATCCGAGCGGCTTTGAGCACCTCGCTTTTTGGATCACTGCCCTCGCACCATTACTTTTACTGGGCGGTATCATCGGCGCTTATCTCGAATTCAAAATTCCCGGGGCGAGTTTACCGGGAATTATTTCAGCGATCTGTTTTGCGCTATTTTTTCTCGGCCACTACTTGGCCGGCTTGGCCGGCTGGGAAGTCGTCGCTCTCTTTACCGTTGGGATGGTGCTCGTTTTAGTCGAAATCCTCTTTTTCGCGCACTCCACGATCGTCTTCGGCGTAGTCGGGGTCTTTCTTATGCTTGCCTCATTACTTTGGGCAATGATCGATCGGTACCCAGGCGAGACATTTTTCCCAAAAGGACGCATGCTCGCCGTTCCACTGCTCAATCTTTTTATCGCCATCGTGGCGGCAGTGCTTGTGATCGCCATACTCGCTCGTTTTTTGCCGCGGACGAGCCTTTATCGCCGATTCGCTCTGATGACCTCGAATCCGCGAGGTCCATCCTTGGCTGGCGCGCCACATAAATTTGCCACCGCGCTCTCGCTGACGTCGGGAACGCAGGGCACAGCGATCACCATCTTGCGACCGAGCGGAAAAGCCCGTTTCGCCGATCACGTTGTCGATGTTGTTACTGAGGGAGAATTTATTGCGCCACAAACGCCCATCACCGTGATTCAAAGGGACGGAATGCGAGTTGTGGTCAAGCGCGCAGAGCAAGTCTGAATAAATTTAGCCGCCAGCCACGACTCGAACAAATTCTACCTTATCGCCTTCGGCTAGTAATCGTTCCGGCCATTCGTGTCGATGCAAGGCAACGCCATTGTACTCGACCAAAACGGATTGTGGCGGCAGTTGGTAACGATCAATTAGTTCGGCGATTGTTTTCGCGTCGCGCGTTTCGACGCGTTCGCCATTGAGGAAGATTGTCATGCGGCAGAAGTGTAGTTTCGGCAGTTATAGACCGCCGCTACTGCAAAGATCGTCATGCGCCCCACACGAGTGGCCGCGAATGAAGACGAACGCGCTTTCCTCTGCGGCGACAACATCGAACATCGAACGTCCAACAATCGAATCAACAACACCGCCAGTCGCGCGTGTGTGGGCTTCGATCTTCGATGTTCGGCGTTTGGTGTTCGATGTTTCTGTCATGTGCCGGAAAGAGCTTGATCCCAATCTTTCCACACCGGTTCGAAGCCGCGCTGTCGAAGAACTGTGGCTATTTCGGTAGGAGAACGCTCATCGCTGATCTCGAATTGCCCTGTCGCAAGCTGGTCTTCTCCGTTCTGGAATTCGGGGGCGACAATGCGACCGCGGACGGTGCGGTGCAGATGTTGGCTGCCTTGACGAGTATAGCCGCCGGGTTCGGTATGGCTTCCAGCACTCATCATTGTCACGCCTAACGACACCAGTGAATCGCGGAACGATGCCCGTTCGCGGGTGCTTAGGACAATTCCCACCTGCGAGAAAGTGATGCGCAATGCACAAACTAATTGCGCCAGTTCGCGGTCGCTTATTGGGAAAAGGGGCCGAAAACCGCCCGCCGCTGGCCGTAATCGAGGCAAACTCACACTAATCTGAGCTTGCCAGCAGCGCTTGAGCAGATATTCCAGATGGGCCGCGAGAGCGACTACTTCTTCTCGCCAGGCTGATAACCCAAAGAGCACCCCGATTCCAAGGCGGCGAAATCCAGCCCTGTAGCCTCGCTCTGCGCAATCAAGGCGAAAATTAAAATCGCGCTTCGGTCCAGCGGTATGCATTTCGGCATACACCGCGCGGTTGTACGTTTCCTGATAAACTACCAGCCCCTCCGCACCAGCCTCCACAATCGGCAGGTAATCTTCCGTTTCCATCGGACCGACTTCGATCGAAATTGATGAGAAATCTGGCCGAAGAGCCTGGACGCATTTGGCCAGATAGTCCCGGCTCACGAATTTCGGATGTTCGCCGGCGACGAGAAGGACTTGACGAAAACCCTGGCCAGCAAGATGACGCGCTTCCGCCGCCACCTCATCAACATTGAGCGTGACACGCAGAATCGGGTTATCCCGCGAGAAACCGCAATATCGACAATTGTTGATGCACTCGTTAGAAAGATAAAGCGGCGCAAAAAGGCGCATTGTCCGGCCAAAATTCTGCAACGTGAACCCGCGCGAGATTTGCGCCATCGCTTCGAGTTCCCGATCGGACTTCGGGGCGATCAGATGCTCGAACCGGTGAACCAGCTCCGATTTCCTGAGAGGCAAACTGTCTAAGGTTTCAACGAGCGACATCAGCACAATTTCGAGCGCATACCAACGTTCGCAAACGCCAATCGCTCCCGATCAAGGAGCTCTTTCAACCAAGCGTTCCATAGAGGTGAGACTGCCGCGTAAAAAAGACGGCGTTCGGACATCCGAACGCCGCCTTCGCAATCCCGGTTGGTCGATCTTAGAAGGCGAAATTCACCCCGGTGCGCGCCATGCCGAAGTTGTTCTGCGGACCGTTAACAAAGTTCCAGCTGAAATCACTTACCCAGCCGATGTGCGGCGTGAACCGGACTTCGATGCCGCCGCCGACCTGGCCAATTCCCTCCGTCTGACTCCCCGCGTGACCTTGTGTCTCGACGATATCGAAGCCTTCCCCCTCTTCAAAAACTCGTACGTTGTTTGGCCTCTGGCCACCGCCAAAGATGGCCCCGCCGCCCCCAAAAATGTAGGGCGAAAACCGCGTACAGGGGATAGGGTAACGCAAGGTCAAAGTGCCTAGCACGGCGCCGATCACATTGTCGTCGTGGCCGAAGGTGCGCGAAAAACTCCCGGGCTCCGCCTCCCCGCCGAGGCCGCTGAAATCGATAAAGATATTTTCACGCCCTTGCCTCGCACTCGCCGCCCAACCTTCGATACCAACACCAAAGTAACGATGGAAGAAGTATTTGAGGTCGCCACCACCGCCCCAAGCGTGATCGGCCTCGATGTAGCGGTCATTTTCCCACTTGTTTCCTGTAAAAATGTAAGTGCCCCAAAGGCTCACGTTAAACTCATTATCCGCGTACCACTGCGGGCAAGGTGGCGGCGCGACTTGCTTTATCTCCTTTCCAGAATAGGTCTCACTACCGGCAAAGGCGACCGAATTGATCGCGGCGATACCCAACAGGGCCGACATTAATTTCCCCATCTTATTTCTCCTTTCGGTCAAGTTTTCCCAACAACTTTGAACTCCGAGTATTTTGGAGCACAAAGCATTAACGAAACTCGCCGATTCTGTGGATGCCGCGAGTTTGAGCGAGTCACCCAAAATTGCAACAAATAATTTTAGGCGTTAAACGGATTTAAGCTGTGAGCTCCACCCCGGTATTTGCATCGGTGATGATGAACTTTTCGTGGTGAAACGTCGGATCTCCACGAAACATAAGCCGCCCCGCGTAACGGCGCTCCAGCTCGATGAGCAATTCTTCGTCCTCCTCCTTCAATCGTTTAAGCACATCGGGATTCAGGATCACGCGAAAATCGTGCACGCTGTCCTGATACTTACGCATGACGGTATTGAGAGTCCGGTGCAATTCCACGCTCGTCGTCATGGAAGTCTTCACAACGCCGCGCCCGCCGCAGTAAGGACAGTTTTCATAAATTGTATCGCTGAGGCTTTCCTGCGCTCGTTGTCGCGTCATTTCCATTAAGCCGAGCGGGGAAATCGGAAGCACATGGGTCCTGGCCTTGTCGCGCTTGAGCCGTTCCTTCATCAGGTTGTAAACCATTTGCTGGTCCTTGCGGCCCTTCATGTCGATGAAATCGCCGATGATCAGGCCACCGATATTACGCAATCGAAGCTGACGCGCGATTTCATCTGCCGCCTCCAGGTTCGTCTGCAAAATTGTTTTCTCGACATTGCGCCCACCTTTGTTGCGGCCCGTATTCACATCAATGGCGACGAGCGCTTCGGTCTCATCGATCACAATATAGCCGCCGCACTTCAGCCAGACTTGCCGATGAAAAGCGTCATCGATTTGCTTTTGCACGCCATAAGTTTCGAAAATCGGCGTCGCATTGTCGTAAAAGCGGACTCGATTTCGTGCGCGCCGGGAAATCTGGCCGACCATTTCGATCATTCGATCGGTGGACTGGCGATCATCGCAGATGACTTCGTCGATCTCTTCGGTAAGAAAGTCCCGCACAGTGCGTTCAGCTAAATCAGGCTCCTCAAAAACTCGGCACGGCGCGGGATGCTCCCGAATCAATTGCTCTACTTTGGTCCATTGATCGAGAAGGAAGCGCAGGTCACGGACGAAATATCGCGCGCGCTGTCCTTCTCCGACAGTGCGAATGATAACGCCGACTCCCTCCGGAATCTTGAGCTCGCGTAAAATCTTGCGGAGACGTTCCCGCTCTCTCGGATCTTCGATCTTGCGCGAAATGCCACTTCGATCACTGAATGGCATGAGGACCAAATACCGTCCCGCAAAACTGAGATTAGTCGTAACTCGCGGTCCTTTTGTCCCAATCGGACCTTTGGTGACCTGCACGATTACCTCCGAGCCGACCGGGTAAATGTTTGGAATATCCTTTGCCGTGATTCGTTTGCGCGGCCGCTTGTTTGCCGAGCGGTCAATTTCCTCGATTCCACTGTCAAGTGCGGCCGGAATCGCATCCCAGAAATGAAGGAAGGCGTTTTTTTCGAAGCCGATGTCGACAAACATCGCCTTCAGCCCCATCTCGATGTTTCTAACTTTACCTTTGTAAACGCTGCCGACGATGTTCCGCGAGTTCTTGCGCTCGACGCTGTATTCCTCGAGTCGGCCATTCTCGAGCAGGGCGACCCGGGACTCGAGCTTTTCCACGCTGAGTATGAGCTTGTTGCCGGTCTTGCGTGAGGAAAGACCCAAAATTTTTCTTACCTTGTCTATCATAAAAGTGAAGAGGTTGACTGATCAAAAGCCAGACTGCCGATAGGTCCTGCAGCGATGGTTCTGACCAGAAGTTCATCGTGTTCCACGCCGACGGTTAGGTGGCGATGGCGCCGGCACTGGCGCGGGTTGCCGGTGTATTCCAAAGAGCCGTTGGAAGAAGTTGCGTGGAGCCGGCGTCGCAGCCGGGACGGCACGAGCCGCGGCAGCGGCCGCCCGGCGCCGGACTTTCCCTTGAGAATCTGCTTCCGGTTCTACGTCGGGCGATGCGTCCGAGCTTGCCATCTGCGCAGTGGCATTTTGCGATTCGTCCGCAGTTTCTTCGTCGTCGCTTCCGAGATTTCCTCCGGCGTCGTGATAAGTCACTGCTTTGATCAATTGGAGCGGATTGGCCTTATGTGCGGGTGCGAGCCAGGCGACCTGCATATCGAACTTGCCTTCATCCTGCGCGAGCGCGCGTTCGAGAATGCGTGTAGCGATCGGGCCCGCGACCTCGCCGCCGTGCCCAGAGGCGCCCTGCACCATCACTGCGACGACATACTTCGGATGATCAAATGGCGCGAAACACGCAAACCACGCCACGTTTTCTTCGTGGCCACGGTCGGTGGCCTGCGCAGTGCCGGTTTTTCCAGCCACCACAACGTCTTTCAAACGCGCTCTGCCACCGGTTCCTCCATCTTCGTTAACAACTTTCCAAAGGCCTTTGCGCACAAGGTCAATTTTGTCAGGTGAGATTTCCTGACGTAAGTCCGATCGCACTCGTGGCGTCTGAGGCACTGCAACGTTGCCATGCTCGTCTAGCACAGGAGAGCCGTCTTGGTTCAAAACTCGATCCACCAGCCGTGGGTAATAGCACACGCCGCCGTTAGCGATCGTCGCGTAGGCCATCGTCAATTGCAGAGGCGAAACAAGCGTGTAGCCCTGGCCGATCGAAACATTGGCCGTTTGCGCCTGCGACCACCTCTCCTGCGGATGGTGAATTTGCATCCACTCAGGCCCCGGCATATTGCCGGTTTGTTCACCTGACAGTTGCAGGCCCGATTCTTCGCCGATTCCCAACATCTTGCCAACAGCGTCAATCGACTGAATGCCAGCCGCGTTTCCGTACTGGTAGAAAAACGAGTCGCACGAAACCTTAATTGCATCCATCAAGCAGAGGGTGCCGTGCGTATAATGTTTTGCGGCGACCCAGCAGCGGAAAAAGTGATCGCCATAACTCACACCGCCACCGCAGCTGTATTTGGCGCCTGCGAGATTTTTCGTGCCGCGCAGACCGGCGAGCGACGTGATGAGCTTGAATGTTGACCCTGGCGGCAAGCAGCTAATCGCACGATTGACCAACGGATCGCCCTCGTCTTTCTGCAGCGCTTTCCAATCCTTGGCCTTTATGCTCGGGATGAAGGTATTTGGATCGAACGAAGGCACAGAAGCCATCGCCAGGACGTTACCATTGTTTGGATCGACAACTAACGCTCCCGCCCGGCTCACTGCACGCAGCGCTTCTTCGGCGATCGCTTGAATCCTCGCATCTAGCGTAAGGAAAACATTCGCTCCCTGCCGCGGCGGATCTTCGCGCAGGACGCCATCGATCACGCCCTTTGCGTTCCGCCGCAAATAACGCACCCCGGGTTTTCCGCGCAGATATTCGTCCATCGATTTTTCGATATTCGATTTCCCTTCCACGTCACCCTGGTAAAACGTGAATTTCCTTGCTTGCTCCTTGTCGATGTCGTCAGGCGCACCCACATAACCAAGAAGATGTGCACCAAGTGCGCCGTAGATGTAAGAGCGGACAGGCTTGATGGCGATATCCACGCCCGGTAGCCCGACATCGTGCTCGGAAAACTTCGCCATCGTAGGAAAATCGATGTCCTTGATATAGGAAAAGGGAACTTCGGTGTCGTTGCGATAGTGTTTCTGCAGCCTGCCGGCGTTGTAGTCGCGCGCAAGATCGAGGTCGTTAAGGCGCGGGACGATACCGTTATTTACGATCTTGATGATGTCCGGCTCTTTCTGATCTTTCGGCATTCCATTGATAATTGCTCGATATTCGGTCAGGGGCGGTGAACCAAGGCGTTCGCGATAGCCTTTGACCATTTCCGGCAAATAAAAATCGACTTCGTAGCTCGCGCGGTTTTGGACAAGGGTCACTCCATTCCGGTCTTTGATCTCGCCGCGTACTGACGGAATTCGCACCGTTGCTTGAGAGCTGCCGCGAAGTTGGGCAGTCCATTCGGCGCCATGCGCTACTTGTATCCACCAAAGTCTGAGACCAAGGGCGCCCATGCCTGTCAGCATCAGGAGTGCAAGAAATTGAATCCGCAAACGCGAACTCATGCGGCGTCTGGTCATTCGAAACGCTCCCTTTCAGGAAGATATGAATAAGCGGTGACCTGTCCCATCCATTGTAAGAACCAAAATAGAATCGGTGCCATCGCCATCGCAATGAGGCCCGGCCCGCCGATTTGCCACCAAATTTCACGGGTAAAAACAAGTGAGCCGCGCCGGAATGTGATCATTAAGTATTGCACCAGAACTATCAACGACGTGCAGATGCCGCTCAGGATGCAATGCACTTCCCAGCGGCCGCGGGCAAAAAGCGGCCTCAGACCATGCATGAGTCCCGACAGCACAACGTAAAGCAGTATCGACGATCCCATTGAGATTTCAACTTTCCCGCCAATCACCTGCACGGTGAGCGCATCGAGCAGGAGCCCGGCGTACAAAGCAAGCGCAAGCATGAGTGGGAAGGGCAACGCCATTGCTCCGTAAAAGACGATCACAGGCACAATGTAGATGTGCGCGTTGTAAAGCCAAGGCAGCGCCGGGATGAAGAACTCCGCAATCTGCGCAATCAGCACAAAAACCAGCAAAAGAAAAAAGAAGATCATTTTCGGCCGGTTACCACGAAGTCATCCTCCAAATGCGAGAGGTCGACCGCCGGCGTGAGCTGCGCTTGTCCATCCAACTCTCGCACCCGAAAAGTTTTTACGACGCCGACCAGCAAGCCGGAGGGAAAAACGCCACCCATTCCCGAGGTGTAGACTTTCTGGCCGGGTTTTAGGTTAGCTTGTTTCGACAAAAAATTTAGATTCAAAAGTGGATTCAGTCCTGCCGTCACGCGCTCGCCAGACGCGATGCCTTGCTCGCGGCTTCCTTCCACCGACGCGGCGACTTTGCAATTCTCATCGGAAACCAAAAGCACGACCGAGACGCTGTCGCTTACGGTAGTTGTTTTTCCCACCAGGCCTTCGTCGGTTACGACAGGCACGTCAGTTTCGACGCCGTCTCTCCTCCCACGGTTGATCGCCACCGTTCGCCACCAAGTCGAAGAATCGCGCGTCACAACTTCGGCCGCTATCAACTTAAAGACGGACCGCTCGCGATAATTGAGGGCGTGGCGCAACCGATTGACCTCATGCTCGACGTCACGCAGACCTTGGTTGGTCGCTCTGAGCGCTCGATTTTCCACCTGTAGCGCAGTTTTTTCGCTCTCTAGTTGCTCGAGGGACTTCAAGCCGGTGCGCACCGAAGTGATCTGCTTTTGCAGCCCCGAGCCACCTGTCAAAAATGGCGCAATAAATTGATATACTCCGGCCTTAAGTTTGCGTGTGCTCTCCGGGCCGAAGCTGAGAAAATATCCGAGAATGGCGCCGAAAATCAGCAGCGCGATGATGTTTGTGCGACTCATTCCGATTTCGGTCCGAGCCGGACTGACATTCTCCAGATTGCGGATCCCGGAACATCCGATCGGCTGCGGTTAACCGCTGCCTTTACCCCGCAATGGCAAATTCGCAATCCTGAATCGCTACCGCCACTGGCGATCTGCCGAGGCCACTTGACGCAAAAATTTAAGTTCATTGAGGCATTTGCCAGTCCCCTCTGCCACCGCGCTAAGTGGATCTTCAGCAACATGGACAGGCAAACCTGTTTCCTCGCTCAAAAGCTTGTCAAAGCCGCGTAGCAATGCACCCCCGCCAGCCAGCACGAGCCCACGATCAACGAGATCCGCCGAAAGTTCGGGCGGGCAGCGCTCCAAGGTGATGCGCACGGAATCGACGATCGTCGATATAGGCTCAAGCAATGCCTCGCGCACTTCCTGGGAAGTAATCATGAGTGTTTTGGGCAGACCCGCGACGAGATCACGACCTT